>JAJDDU010000441.1 GCA_029260155.1 Phycisphaerae bacterium
TCGTCCCGGACTTTGGCCATGACCGTTTGCAACGGCGTGCCGGCGGGCGGGGTGACCATCAACGAGACAGCCTCCATCTCTTCGACGCGGTTAATCTGCTGCGGAGCGGTGGTCTCCACCAGAGTCACGGCTGAGGCCAGCGGAACCACACCGCCCGAGGGCGTTCGGATCGGAACCTCCACCACGTCGCGCTTGGTCGCGTGCTCCATCCCG
Organism: Phycisphaerae bacterium; assembly: GCA_029260155.1. Classification (GTDB taxonomy): domain Bacteria; phylum Planctomycetota; class Phycisphaerae; order UBA1845; family UBA1845; genus OFTM285. The sequence goes on from JAJDDU010000441.1 coordinate 214, forward strand.
TCGACCAGGATGACCATGTCGATGCGATTGCTTCTGTCCTTAAACTCGCCGACGAACGCGCCGCTCACGCACGCCTCCACCATAAAGCCGATGTCCTGCACGTCGAGCCCTAGGTCGGCCGCTTTGTCGCGATCGGGGATGATCTGAATCTCCGGCCGGCCGAGATTGTAGTTGGTGGGAGTGGAACGCGCGTGACCTAGTCCGCCGCGCCTTATCGCCGTCTGGATTGCGTGCGTTGCGGCCACCACCTTCGGACGATCGTAGCCGCGGATTTCCAGCTCGATAGACCCCCCACCGCCGAACCCGCGTCCGAACAGCGAGGATTGCGAGAAGATCGCGAATACGCCGGGAATGCGCCGACCGGCATTGTTCATCATCTGAACCAGCGGGCTCACTTGCGTATCGATCTTGCTGGTCGCACCCATGAAGCTCCCGCCGCCGAACGAGACGAAGAAGAAGTTGTCGATAGGTGGCGGCCTCACCGTAACCACTTGATCGCCGTCGAGGCCGATGGGCACGTGGACTTCGGGGAGTTGCTCAGCTTCCGGCGAGCCGACCTCCGCGTCCCAGGCGACATGCAGACCATCCCAGGGATCGTCGGGATCACCTTCCTCCACGATCCGGGCCATCTGCCTGAACTCGTCCAGCGAATATCCGGGCGGTGTGATCAAGATACCGAATACGAGATTGCGATTGCCCGCCGGAAGATAATCGGCGTCGGGCGCGAGCATGATGCTGCCGACGATCGACGCTCCCGTAAAGCCGGCGACCACGGCAAGACGAGCGAGCGTGCTGCGGTTCACCCAGCCGATCACTGATCCCAAATAATGCGCGACGAACCAGGGCTTCTCCTCACTGCCCGCCTTACGCACCCGCGTCCGCAGAACCTTGGCCGCCAGCGGCGGAATCACCAAAATGGAGATCAGCAGCGACAGTGCAACGGCGGAACTGATGGCCACCGCGATGTCGCCGAACAACTGACCAGCCTCTTCCTTGATGAAAATCACCGGCAGGAACACCGCGATCGTGGTCAGCGTGCTCGCCAGGACCGCGCCCCAGACTTCCCGCGCCCCGTCGAGCGCTGCGACGGCGCGGTCCTTGCCCATCTGACGATGGCGGAAGATGTTCTCGAGCACGACGATCGCATTGTCGACGACCATGCCGACCGCAAACGCCAAACCCGCGAGCAGGACGACGTTGAGCGTTCTTCCCAGAAGCGTAATGACGAGAAACGTCCCCAACACCGACAACGGAATCGCCACCGCAACGATGCCGGTCGCTGACCCGCTGCGCAGGAACAGAATGAGCACCGCAACGGCCAACAGTCCGCCCAGCACGATGTTATTCACTACTAGGTCGATCGCCGACGTGATGTAAATCGTTTCGTCGTAGACCTTTTCGAGCTTCAAGGTCGGGCTAATGGTCGGGAGGATCTCCTCGTTGACCTTCTTGATTTGCTCGTTCAAGTTGGCCATGGCGGTGATCACGTTGGCGCCCGTCTCCCGGCGTGCGGGGATCGCGATCACGTAGTCGCCCTTGCTGCGGACGAAGGCGAATTGCTTCTTGAAACCGTCGACTACCGTGGCGACGTCGCGCACGCGAACGGGCCCACCGGATTGATAGGCGACGACAGTATCCTCGATCTCCTCGACGCTCGTAAACTCTCCGACAGTGCGGTACGTGTAGTCGCGTTTGCCCTGCATGATGGTCCCGGCGGAGATGTTCTTGTTTTGCCGGCGGAGGGCTTGCTCGATCTGTCGAAACGTGATGCCGCGGGCAGCGAGCTTATGGGCATCGACGCGGATCTGCATCTCGCGCTCGCGTCCACCATAGACGGCGGTGTCAGCCACGCCGTCTGCGCGTTCGAGAATCGGTCTGACCTTTTCTTCGACGAACGTCTTGAGCAAGGAAACGTCCGTATTCTCGTCGCCACGCAGCATGATCCATGCAATCGTGCGAGAGTTGTCGTCGTCCGTGGCGCTGATGGTCGGCTCGTTGACCTCTTCGGGGTAGCCGCTTACTTGGCGGAGTTTCTCCGACGCATCGCGAAGCGCGATATCTTTGTCCACTCCGACGTCGAATTCCAGCGTAACCGTCGCGGATCCCTCCACCGCTGACGCGGTCATCTTCCGCAGGCCGCTGACGTTCTTGAGCTTCTCCTCCTGACGCTCGATGATCTCGCCGGTGATCTCCTGCGGACTCGCTCCGGACCAAAACGTCGACACCGTCACGATCGGCGGATCCACGTCGGGGACGAGCTGTTTCGGAATCTCGAAAATGCTCAGCAGGCCGAACAACGTGAGCAAGATCGCACCGACGGTCACCTTGACCGGATTGTCTATCGCAAACTTAATCAAGCCCATGGTATTAGGAACCGTGCCCGTGTGATGTGCCCGTGTCGGCCGGCGGCGGGTTGACCGGTGTACCGGAACTGTCCACGACCCGCACCTTGGTGGGGAACCCGGGATACACCCCCCGCTCGTTGCCTCGAATGATCACTTCCTGACCCGCGCGGATATTCCCTGACGTTACCGCGATCCACTCGCCGATGTCGGCACCTGTGGTGACCGGTATTAGCATCCCCATCGTGCCCTGTTCGCCCGGCATCACAATGCCGACGTAGCGAATACCTTCTTTTTCGACGATGGCGTCCTTCGGGACGGCGACGGCCTCGGCAGCGGGGCCGGAGATTACCGTCGCCCGAGCGAACATGCCGCTTGCCATCGCTCGATCAGCGTTCTCAACAACCACTTCCACCGGAAACGTTCGGGCCTGCGGATCAGCCTGTCGGATGATGTGCCCCACCTTGCCTTCAAAGGTCCGCTCCAGCGCGTCGATCAGCACGCTGCAGGGCGCCCCGATTTCGACGAAGGAGATGGCAGACTCGGGGACGTCGACTCGGACAAGTACGCTCGACAGATCGACGACTTCAACGACGTCACCGCCGCGATCTATCCACTCGCCGACTTCGGTCTTGCGTGCCACCACATAGCCCGCAAAGGGCGGAGTGATTTTCGTCTTCGCCAGATCGGCCCGGAAACGCTCGACGCGGGCATTCTTCTCGGCCATCTCGTGCTTTGCGATGTCGCGTTCTGCCTGCGCGTCGTAGACCTCTTTGTCGTTCGCCTGGTTAAGGTCTCTCAGGCGTTCGATGCGTTGGATGTCGAACTCGGTTTGCGTCAGCCTGGCACGAGCCGCCTCGGTGCTCGCCTCCGCCTCGCTGAGTTGCCACCGCAGGACGTCATCGTTGAGCTTGACGATCAGGGTGTTCGCTTGGACAAGGTCACCCTGTCGAACCGGCATGGCCTCGACGATCCCGGCCATTTCCGACCCAAGCACACTTCGTCGCAAGGGTTCAACAGTGCCAACCAGTGTCATCGTGTTTGGCAGCGTTCGCATCTCTGCCGCTGTCACCACGACGTCCGCCATCGGTGGCTGTGCCCTAACCAACGGCGCCATCGCCGCCAGCACCACACATGCCATTCGAGCCGCGACCTTCAAGCCGCGCGGAGCACTCCCAGGATCTAACGTTCCATCTCGCAAGTCAGTTCTCACCAGATATACACCCACCGGGCCGCGACGACGACACGCCGGAGCCCAGCCATCAACAGCCCTGCCGCAACTCATTCCCTAAGTGTGACCACTATCAGCGACGCGCAGAAAATGCAATCACAACGCGCAACATCATACAACTGCCAAGCAATTCAGGGAAGGGTCGGGGCTACTCCCCTGGACACTTCGCTCGGAACGACGGAAGCGGTTGAGGTCTCGATCTTTCCCATTCTCGGGTGTCCCGCTAACATGTCCGGCTTGCTCGACACGACTGGGTCAAGGGTTCAGGAGAACACATGACACACCAATCCGCAGCTGATTCGTCACAAGGGGCCGCCACGACGTCGCCATTCGGGCGTACGTATTGGATGTGCAACAGCATCGAGGCATTCGAGCGATTGGCCTATTTCGGCATTCGAGCCGTCGCGCCCATCTACATCATGCAAGCCACAGAACCCGGCGGACTGCATCTCACCGCGGTCGACAAGGGTTGGATCTACGCATGGTGGGCGATCTTCCAATCGTGGCTACCCATGGTCACTGGTGGTCTAGCTGATCGTTACGGATACAAACGAATTCTCTTCGGCGCGATCACGGCGAACGTCATCGGGTACGTGATGATGGCGTTTCTGCACAGTTACTACGGTTTCTTCGCGGGCATACTCGTGCTCGCAACCGGGACGGCGTTCTTCAAGCCGGCCATCCAAGGGTCGATC
>JAJDDU010000442.1 GCA_029260155.1 Phycisphaerae bacterium
TCCCTCATCCTTCGCGACCGATCGTCTTGATGTTCCTCGTACGCAAGAATGGGACCGGTGGCTTCACGGTGCGCGCGACTCCACGCCCACGCCACGAGATTGCGCGCAACGACATCCGCTCGGCATCGTTACGCCCCCCCCTGGCGCCCTCGAAAACAGGCGCGCTGTCGAAATCTCAAGCCCAACAGATCACACATGTAGTTATATGGGTGCGGAGACGTTGCGCGCCGACGAAGACGTCGTTCCGCAACGCGAATTCGCGAAAGGAGAACACCAACGCGAAAAAACGAACCCAATCACGATGACCGAAATCCCGCGTTTCAGGCCCAAGAACGCGGATTCACACACAAAGCGCGCATGCGTATTGACGAAACGAACCCAAAAGGCAGTAGGGCTTTAATAATGGCGGCGCCGTCAGCGGCCGTCGCTCAGCGCTTCTTCGCGCATCTCCGTCGCCCGCTGCACGACCTCGTCGTGCTCGGGCACGACCGCCGGCGTCAGGGTGAACGAGTACTGATGAAGATCGTGAATGTGGCCAGGCCAGAGAACGTCGAAGAAGAAGTCGATCGGCGGCACCTCGTACCACGGCGTCCTTACGACAACATTGGTACGAAGCGTCTCAAAGCCCTCTTTGCGCATGACGACGTCATAATCGCCGTACCACGTGAAATCACGCGACACCGGCGATGTCCCGATTTGCTCGTCGTTCAGTGTGACGGTCGCGCCCTGCGGATCCGTTGCGATGGTCAGGGTCCGCCGCACGCAACCGCAGAAACCACACACCACAAAGGCCAGACAAAACATCGAAAGGAGCTTCGGCTGTGTAAGCGTCATTGCACCATCCACCCGCGAGTCCGAGAGAATTCATCCGCAACCCCCGGATTCTATCGTCGGTGCACCGCTTGGCCAGCCCGCGTAGCCGATTCCGCAGGTTGGGAGGCAATGTCGGGAACTCAGAAGCATCGCCCGTCAACCGGACGTCGCAGCCGGCTCTTCAAACGCCTCGATCTGGTTCCAAATGCTCTGAATCTGCTGCTCAATGTGCTTGATCTGATCAAGCGGTTCGCGCAGTTCCCAAGCACGCGCCAATTGGCTTCGCAAGTCAATACGTTCCTCTTGCAGCGTATCCAGCCGCGTCGCTTCCATCGTATTCATCCCTCCACGCGTTTCCCGATCATCCGTGGGCTCTGCCCCTTGATGTACAATATGTTCGAGCGGAGGCACCGTTCATCAGGAGAAACTGGAACAGGAGCGGTATTTATTGGAACGCGCACCCACGGCGCGGCGGCAGGCGTGGTTCCGATAGTGTCTAGGGTCGCCCGGTGCGCGTCATTCTTCGCAGCAGAATGGTCATCCACAGCAACACGACGCACAGCCCTGCCATCGCAGTGCAAAACAGGATGGTCATTGTCTGGACGACGGGCGCAACGGAAGCCCCGACTCGTTCGAGTTGCGTTAGCGTGCGCTCTGCCTGCGCGGTCGGAGCGGCTCTCACAGCACGCCGCAGCTCGGCGGCCAGCGCCGTCGCCTCCAAGAGCGCGGCGTCGAGGGTCGGTTGCAAAGACCGCGCTTCGTTGATTAGATTATTGGTCTCATCGATGTTGACTTCAGTGACACGTTGTGACACTTCTGAAACCAGCGTTCGCAGCTCGCCCACAACTGCGTTGGCCGCGTCGGGATCGAACCGCTCGACCTGCGCCGCGACGGTATCCGTCAGCGCCCGCAGCCGTTCGGAGACGCCTTTCAGATCGGCCTGCTCCACCGCGGTCGCCCAGATCGCCCCCGCGTCCTCCGGCAGAGTGATCACCCGCGAACGAATCTCTCTGACCAGCACGTTGATCCCTGCAACCGTCTCGTTAAGCGACTGTATATCGAGTTCTTGGGCACGATCACGAATCGCGTCTGCCGCCTCCGAGACGCTCGTGCGCTGCGTGACGCCGGTGAAGTCGTCGATCTGCTTGCCAAGGTCGTTGACCGCGCGGGTCGCGTCGGCTGACACCGCGTCCATCTCGGGCGAACGGCAAGCCACGCCGCCGATCACCAACACCGCCAGAACGCCACAACCGCGCTTCACCCGTATCGACTTACGGCACAAACTTGTAGCCGATCGTATGCACGGTGACGATGTGTTGCGGATTCTTCGGGTCCGGTTCGATCTTCCGCCGCAGCGACACGATGTGATTGTCCACCGTGCGGTTGGTCGGGAAAGCGTCCAGCCCCCAGATCTTGTCCAGAAGATCATTCCGAGGCACCGGCTCTTCGGCGCGGTCCGTGAGAATCTTGAGCAACTCCACCTCGAAGTAGCCGAGGTTGAAGGTCTTGTCCCCGCGAACGACTTTGCCCTTGATCAGATCGATCTCCGCATCGCCCACCCGGAGAACACGCGACGCCGAAGGCTTGGCCCCCGCGTGACGCAAGGCCACCTTGATGCGCGCGAGCAACTCACGAACGCTGAACGGCTTGGTCATGTAGTCGTCAGCGCCCATCTCAAGCCCGCGAACAATGTCGACCTCTTGCGAGCGAGCCGTCAGCATGATGATCGGGACGTTGAAACCGGCCTCGCGCACCTGCCTGCAGACCTCAAAGCCATCGACCTTGGGCATCATGATGTCCAGCAGGATCAGGTCAGGCCTCTGGGTCTTGGCGACCTCGATCGCTTGGGCTCCGTCCGTGGCTTCGAGCACCTCGAATCCCTCGAACTGGAGATTGTCGCGCAGACCCATGGCCATATCGGGTTCGTCTTCGGCGATGAGTATTCGTGCCATTGCAAACTCCTACGGATCGTCAATTGTCAGCAACGGCATTCTCTGCCGCCGCCGGTAAGAATATCCGAAAGACGCTACCTTTGACCAGCCTTGATTCCACATCAATTGTCCCGCGGTGGGCTTCGACGATATGGCGGACCACGCTAAGCCCCAACCCCGTGCCGCGAACCTTCCGAACGCGTTCGTCGCGAGCCCGGAAGAAACCGTCGAACAAATGGGCTCGATCCTCCGCGCTGATGCCGATTCCGCTGTCCGTGACCGAGATCAGCACACCTTTCGCATCCCGGCGCGTTTCGCGTTGCACTTCGATGGCGAGCTGCTTGTCGTCCGCGCTGTACTTCATCGCGTTGCTCATCAAGTTCACGATGGCTTGGGCGATCGCATCGGCGTCGGCGTTGACGGCTGGAAGATCGTCGTCAAATGTAAGGGCATGCTCGAACCCAACTCGGTCGAGCTCGACGCGGTACGTCCTGTACGTGTTGTTGATCACATGCCCCACGTCGATGGGTTCGAGATGGTAAGCCTTCCGTCCCGCCTCGATCCGCGAGAAGTCGAGGATGGTCTCGATCAACTGCGTAAGTCGCGTGCTCTCCCGCGTGATGATTCCGTAGTACTCCTGCTTCTTCGCTTCGGTCGGCACGCGTCCTTCGGTCAGCATTTCGCTGAACATTCGGATGAGCGCGAGCGGCGTCTTGAGTTCGTGCGAAACGTCGGCCACAAAATCGCTCTTGAGTCGCGACAAAGCCACCTCGCGTTCCACGGCCCGCAGCAGCCTCCAGACCATCACGATCAAGACCAACACAAACACGCCGGCCATCGCAAAGAATGTGGCACGTTGCACGTTTGCCGCGAGCAACTCCTCTTCGACAAACTTTGGCGCCGGCAGGATCGCGAACGGCAACTCATCGGACAGCGGATCGACCCAGTATGCCTCCTTAACCTCGGACTGCGGAACCACGCTGAGTTTGCTGTAGACGGCGAAGTGGCCGCGCAGGTAATCGCTCAGCAAGGCGTCGAGGTCGATTTCGACGGCGCTGATGATCGCGGTTCCGGTGTGTACGTCGGTGACTTCGCAGGCCAGCACCACCGGCTGGCGGTGAAAGGAATCGCGGAGGAATCCCAGCGGACCTGGCAGCAACGGGTCGAACTCCTGCAAGTGCCGTCGCAAGCGCGCTCCGACCAATCCGATGAACTCGGAGTCGACGGCGCTGACGTCGTCACCCGCAGGCCAACGGACGAGGTTCTCGCCATCCAGCACATACAGATTGCCCAGCCACGCGGGCTCGCGCAGACCGTCGAACGGCGCGTCGCGCCGACCCGAGCGGTAATGTGCGGTCGCGCGGCTCAGCAGGCGCGTCGCGGCGTAGCGAATGTGCGCAACAGCCGACGTCTTAAGCTGTGCCGATTCGTGTCGCGCTCCGGCGATCCGCAGCAGCGCAACGGTCCGGGGCTGATTGACCGTGAAATACAGCGCGAAACCTACCAGCGCCGTTGCCAGCACAACAAACGCACCCCCCGCGAGGATCCAACGCCTTCTTGGAATGTGCTGTGCGTTCGGCATAAACCTCGCCCGGCCGTACTGTTTCGTCGTCTCCCTCGCGACGCCCGGTCCGCACTATATCACATCGCACTCGACGGAGGCACCGTGGTATCCGGCGAGGATCCGAACGCACGGGCTTCGGCCACGGCTGTTGTGAATACCCGTTTGTACCGCACGAGCAGCACAACATACCACACGAAGAAGACGAAGAGGGGAACGGCGGCGACCAACAGGAGCACCGTGACCACGGCGAAGGCGGTTCCTCCGCCTGCGGGTGGCGCGGCTGTCGCAGGTGCTCCGCGGGCCGGCATTCCGCCTACCGGGATGCCGAAAAGCAGCCCGGTGATACCCACGCAGATAAGAACCGTCCACGAAATCGTGCTTCCCCACATGACCGTTCTGGTGGAGCGTGCCAGCTTGGAATCAGGGATGCGCAGTGCGAACCGACTGTAGTATAGCAGTTCTCCGAACGCAGCCACCAGACCGACGAGCGAAAGCACCTGACCCGAGACGAGCAGGATAGCCGGGCCGCCGCCGAACGAACCGAGTTGCTCCGCCAAACTGCCAGCCACAGCGACGGCAGCGCAAAAACGAATCGTCTTTCGCCAAGTTACGCTATCTTCCTGGAGTGAGATTCTCGGCTCCTGAGTCGTGATTGCGAACGATGCCCACAGGCCGACGACACCCGCGAGCAGGGCAATCGCAACGAGGATCACGATTGGCGAGCCTAGCAACGTGACCGCTATCGCGGCTGCCCCCACCAACAACCCGAGACCGACGTTCCACAGTTTGAGCGAAGTGCCGAAACGAATTCGCTCAAGCCATTCGGGGTCCGCGAACCGCAGTTGATCGCCGCGTAGCGACCGTTCTACTGGTGCGCCGCACTTCTATGAAAGCCCTCTTGATGTCAACAACCAGCCGTTGTTTCCCATTCTTCTATCCGAGCATGGCCGTGGTTTTCGGCTAGCCCAAGCGGGTGCTTCGAGATTGCAATGGCTGCC
>JAJDDU010000443.1 GCA_029260155.1 Phycisphaerae bacterium
TTCGACTTTTTGCCAACATGGTGGCCGGGCACGTGCTGCTTGCTGTGCTGGCGGGCTTTATCACCGTCGCGTACCACGCGTTCGGTGTGGCCGGGGGCTCGGGGATCGGTTTTATCGTTGTGGTAGTCAGCGTCGCGTTCAACTTGTTGGAGTTGTTCGTGGCGTTTTTGCAGGCGTTTATCTTCACGTTCCTGACGACGCTTTTCATTGGTCAGGCGATCGTGTTCCATCACAATGGGCACGAGGAAGGAGCGGGAGCGCACTAACTTGCGGATTGGTCTAATAAGCTTGCCATGCCCGGAAGCTGCGGGGCAAACGGGTCGTGAGGCGTGACTGCGATGGCGGGTTGAATGGCGTTGCCCCTCCCCGTGGGGTGACAGAAACAGCGAAGGAATGGTTTCGATGAAGTTGAACAAGAATCTGGTGGCCGTGCTGCTGATGGTCGGTGGAATGGTGATGATGGCGGCCTCTCCGGCGATGGCGCAGCCCCATGACGGAGACGCTGCGCCCCAGAGCGGCGCGTGGCTCGATGCAACCGGTGCAAAGGCGATCGGCGGCGGCATCGGTGCCGGCTTGGTTGTCATGGGTGGCGCTGCGGGCATTGGCCGCATCGGTGGCAGCGCGGTCGAGTCGATGGCGCGTCAGCCTGAGGTCGCGGGCAGCATTAGCACGGCGATGATTATTACCGCGGCGATGATCGAAGGTGCGACCTTGTTCGCCGTTTTGGGGTGCTTCCTTGCGGCGACCGCGTCGTAGGTGCGGCCTGAATCGAGAGATTGATGCGGGCGTGTTCGGAGGCGGGTATCGCCGCCTCGAACCGTGCCCGCCGGTAGCGATCGGACGTTGATATGAAACGATTTCGCGGAACGGCGTTCGTGTTCTCAGTGGCTGGCGTGTTGACCTTGGCTGTGTCGCCCGCGTTCGGTCAGGAGCACGGCGAGGCAGCTGGCCCGAATCTGTTCACGGGTGATCTGGGCAACATCTTCTGGTCGTTGCTCACGTTTTGCGCGGTGATCTTCGTGCTGGGCAAATTCGCATGGGGTCCGGTCCTCACTGCGTTGCAGAAGCGCGAGCAGTTTATTCGCGACTCTCTGACGCAGGCCAAGGCGGACCGTGAGTCGGCCGTCGCGCAGCTGGCGGAGTATGAGCGCAAGCTTCAGGCGGCGCGCGAAGAGGCCAGTGCGATCGTCGAAGAAGGACGGCGCGATGCGGACGTGGTCAAGTCGCGCATCCAGCAGGATGCGCGCAGCGAGGCGGACGCGATGATCGAGCGTGCCAAACGCGAGATCGGCGTCGCCCGCGACACGGCCGTTTCCGACCTGTATTCGTTAACCGCCAATCTGGCGACGGACGTGGCTGGCAAGATCATCGCCAAGGAGTTGGACGCCGGGGCCCACGAGCACCTGGTGACCGAGGCCGTCGAGGCGATGAACCGCATGGACCCGAGCAAGAACTGAGTGTGACTTTCGATGCTGCCCGTTGACGACATTGGTATCGCGATCGCGGACGTATACGCCAAGGCGCTGATGAAGCTTGCAGCAGGCGCTGACGGCGAAGAGGCTGCGTTGGAGGAGTTGGCTGATCTGGTGACGTACGTCAACGCCAACGCAGGTTTCGAGTCTTTTCTGACCAGCGTGACGGTCGACATTGGCGCCCGTCGGCAGACGTTGGAAAAGGCGTTGCGTGGGAAGGCCAGCGACCTGCTGGTGAACTTCCTGCAGATCCTCAACACCAAGGAACGAATGCCGCTGCTTGAGCAGATTCATGTACAGTATCGATTGGCATTCGAAGCCAAACGCGGTCAGGTCGAGGTGACGGCGACGTCTGCCACGCCACTGAGCGGCGGTGTGCGTGAGGCGTTGCTCGGCGCGTTGCGACGGTACACGGGGCGCGATCCGATTTTGACCGAAGAGGTCGATGCGTCGTTGATCGGCGGGCTGGTCGTGCATGTTGGGGATGAGAAGATCGATTTCAGTGTTTCGCGGCGATTGCAGGGATATCGCGGGGTCTTTCTGGCCCGTGCATCGCGTGAGATTCACAGTGGACGTGAGTATTTCCAGGGCGCGTAGTCGTCCGAAGGTAGGCCCATGAAATTCAAAGTAGACGAAATCTCCAGCGTGATCTCCGAGGAGATTCAGCAGTATCAAAGCGGTGTTGACGTAGCCGAGGTCGGTCGCGTGATTGCCGTGGGCGACGGCATTTCCCGTGTCTACGGGTTGAGCAATGCGTTTGCCTCCGAACTGGTCGAGTTTTCCAACGGCGCGTTGGGTCAGGTGCTGAACCTGGAAGAGAACTCGGTGGGTGTTGCGATCCTTGGCGACTATCTCGGAATCAAGGAAGGCGACGAGGTCAAGCGGACCGGGCGTCTTCTGAGTGTTCCGGTCGGCGAGGCGATGATCGGTCGGGTGGTCGATCCGATGGGCCGTCCGGTGGATGGACAGGGCGTGATCGAGACGCCGCACACCCGTCCGCTGGAAGTCATCGCGCCGGGCATCGCGGGACGACAGCCGGTGACCGAGCCGTTGCAGACGGGTATCAAGGCGGTGGACAGCATGATTCCGGTCGGGCGTGGACAGCGTGAGCTGATCATCGGCGACCGCAAGACGGGCAAGACAGCCGTCGCGCTGGACACCATCGTCAACCAAAAAGGCGGCGATGTCATCTGCGTTTACGTCGCCATCGGCCAGAAAGAGTCGACCGTCGCGAGCGTAGTCGAGTTGCTTCGCGAGCACGGCGCCATGGATTACACCATCGTCGTGACGGCCAGTAGTTCGACGCCCGCGCCCTTGCAGTTCATCGCGCCCTATGCGGGCTGTGCGATGGCTGAGTACTTCATGTACGAGCACGGGTTGCCGACGTTGTGCGTCTACGACGATTTGTCGAAGCAGGCGGCAGCGTACCGTCAGATGTCGCTGTTGTTGCGGCGTCCGCCGGGTCGCGAGGCCTATCCCGGCGATGTGTTCTACCTGCACAGTCGCTTGCTCGAACGCTCGTGCAAGCTGGCGGAGCGGCGCATCATCGTCAAGAAGGGTGCGTCGGAAAGCGAGAACAAGGGTGTCGACGGCAAGGATTACATGGGCGTGCCCGGTGTGGCCGAGTCCGCCGAAGCGGCCAAAGCGCTTGGCGAAGATTCGCACGAGGTTCGCGTTGACGCGACGAGCGGCGGGTCGCTGACGGCGCTTCCGATCATCGAAACGCTTGAGGGCGAGGTGTCAGCCTACATTCCGACGAATGTGATCAGCATCACCGACGGGCAGATTTATCTCGAGCCGAACCTGTTCTTCGCCGGAGTTCGCCCAGCCATCAACGTGGGCATTAGCGTGTCGCGCGTGGGCGGAAATGCTCAGCGTAAGGGAATGAAGAAGATCGCGGGGTCGTTGCGGTTGGACTTGGCGGCGTTCCGCGAGTTGGAGGCGTTTGCGCAGCTTGGGACGGACGTCGATGCCGCCACTCAGAAGCAGCTTGATCGCGGAATGCGCATGGTGGAACTTCTGAAGCAACCGCAATTCGTTCCGTTCGACGTCAACGATCAGATTCTGAGCATTTTCGCCGGGGCAAAGGGATACCTGGACGACGTGCCCATCAAGTCCGTCTTGGACTTCGAGAAGCAGATGCTGCGTCACTTCCACGACGAATTCCCCGAGGTCATCGAGGAGCTGGACAAGACCGGCCAGATGAGTGATCAGCTGACTGAAAAAGTTGTGACGGTTATCACGAACTTCAAGAAGTCCTTCGTGGCTGCTGAGTAACTGAACCATGGCCAAAGCACGAGCGATCGCCGTTCGGCGCAAAGCCGTCGGCAACATCAAGAAGATCACGCACACGATGCAGTTGATCGCGACTGCGCAGTTTCAGAAGTCACTGAACAAGACAGTGGCAACGAAACCGTACACGCAGAAGATCACCGAGTTGGTGCAGCAGGTCTCCGCAGCCGGTGGCGACGTGGATCATCCGTTGTTGCGGGCCAACGACGACTGCAAGAAGCGGGCGGTTTTTCTTCTGACGTCAAACCGCGGCTTCTGCGGTGGGCACAACGGCAACGTAATTCGCAAGGCGATTTCCGTCGTTGCGGAACATGAGAAGGCGGGCGACACGACGGACCTCTACGTGGTGGGCAAGAAAGGGACGAACTACTTCAAGTTCCTTGGCCAAGACGTGTTCCGAGCGTACCCCGACATGCCGGATGCTCCGGCGTTCGGTGATATTGAACCCATCGCGTCCGACTTCATGGCGGACTACGAAGCCGGCAAGTACGCGTCTGTGCAGATCGTCTACATGCGGTTCATCTCGGCGTCCAAGCAGACGCCCGAGGCGATCCAACTCTTGCCCATCGAGCAGGAACAGACAAGTGAATCGCAGGCGGCGTCCGGCGGGGCGACGCGAGCGCAGTACGATTTCTCACCCGAGCCAGCCGTACTTCTTGCGGAGTTGCTGCCCGTGACGGTGAAGATTCGCCTGTTTCAATGTGTGAATGACGCGGTGGTCAGCGAAAATGTGGCGCGGATGGTGGCGATGAAGTCCGCCACGGACGCAGCAACGGACATGGGCAAGATTCTGTCGCGGCAGTTCAATCGGGCGCGGCAGTCGCAGATTACGCTTGAATTGCTGGATATCATGGGTGGAGTTGAAGCCCTCAAATAATGTCGGAGCACGGAATGAGTACCACCACGGGTAACAACGTCGGAAAAGTAACTCAGATCATCGGATCGACGCTGGACGCGGAGTTCCGCGAGGATTCGCTCCCGGGTATTTACAATGCGTTGAAGGTCGAGGTTGCTCGTACCGTCGGCGAGGTAACGAAGGACGAGACCCTGTGGTGCGAGGTCGCGCAGCACCTTGGCGGCGGGCGCATTCGCGCCGTTGCATTGGGCTCGACCGACGGCTTGCAACGTGGCAAGGAAATCCTGGACACGGGCGCGCCGGTTCGCGTACCGGTTGGCGATCCCACGCTCGGGCGCGTGTTCAATCTTGTTGGCGAGCCGATCGACGGACGCGGCGAAGTTAAGACCGACAAGAGACGTGCGATCCATCAGCCTGCGCCGTTGTTTTCGGATTTGGTGCCCAAGACGGAGATGCTTGAGACGGGCATCAAGGTCGTTGACTTGCTCGCTCCGTTCGTTCGCGGTGGGAAGATTGGATTGTTCGGCGGGGCTGGTCTGGGCAAGACGGTCATCATTCAAGAGATGATTGCACGCATCGCCCGAGAGCACAGTGGGTACTCGGTATTCGCGGGTGTCGGCGAGCGAACGCGCGAGGGCAATGACCTCTGGCTGGAAATGCAGGAGGCGGAATTCAAGGATTCCGAGGGGCGGACGAAGAAGGTCATCGAGCACACTGCGATGGTCTTTGGGCAGATGAACGAGCCGCCGGGCGCGCGTCTTCGGGTTGCACTCGCCGCGCTGTCGATGGCCGAGCATTTCCGCGATGAGTCGGGCACGGATACGCTTCTCTTCGTAGACAACATTTTCCGTTTCTCGCAGGCAGGTTCGGAGGTTTCCGCGTTGCTCGGGCGTATG
>JAJDDU010000444.1 GCA_029260155.1 Phycisphaerae bacterium
AATGCGTCGATGGGGTGCAAGATGGCCGCTTTGAACGCGGGGATGATCCCGAAGATGATCCCCGCTCCGGCTGAGAACCCAAGTCCCAAAGCCACCGACCACGGCGACACCGTGACCTCTACCATTTGCGGGTGCAACGAAGCAAGGTGCACCAGCACGTAGCCGATCAAGATCCCGATGCTCCCGCCGACCGCGCACAAGACCACCGCCTCGGTCAAGAACTGAAGCATGATGTCCCGCCTCCGCCCACCGACGCTTTTCCGCAAACCTATCTCTCGCGTGCGCTCGGTCACCGACACCAGCATAACGTTCATGATCCCTATCCCGCCGACCAGCAGCGAAATGCTCACAATCCCCGCCAGCACGCCCGAGGCTACGCTCCGCACCTTGTCGAATTCCTTCAATTCCTGATCCTGACGATCGATGCGAAAATCGCTCGGTTGCCCCGGTTGAATCCCGTGCCGCTGTCGGAGCACACGCACGATCTGCGCCTCGGCTGCGTCCACGTGGTCCTCGTCCGTCGCTTCCGCCAGAAACAGAATCTGATCGCGACGCTCAGGCCACATCCGCAGCGCCGTCGTGTATGGGATCATGATCGTGTTGTCCGAATCGTCGCCGAACACGCTGCCTTTGGGTGTGAGCAGCCCAAGCACCAAAAAGCGCGCGTCACCGATGAGTATGTGCTCACCGATGATCGACTCGTCGCACTCCAGCGACTTGAGTAGCGTCCGTCCCAAGACGCACACGTACGTGCCGTTTTCAACGTCCACGGGCCCAAAGAAGCGCCCCGCGTCCACGAAAAAGTTGCGGATCGTCTGATACTCCTCCGTAACACCCCGAATCGGCACCTCCTCAGCAGTCGCCCCGCCGTAGCCGACCTCCATTGCATCGGAATAGACGAACGGTGTGATGCGGTGAATGTCCTTACTCTCCGTACGCACAGCCTCGATGTCGCGCATGTCCAGCGTCACGCGGTGCATCCCCGTCCGGCGCAGCGCCGGCGGAACCCATGGCCGCACCACGATGTACTGCGTGCCCAACCCGCGGAGCATATCCGTCATGTACTTGCCAAACCCATCAACGAGCGAAATGACCGTAATGATCGACGTGACCGCGATGATGATGCCCAGCGTCGTCAGGATCGACCGCCCCTTGTTGGCCCATATCTGCACAAACGCCGTGCCCACGTTCTGCCCGGTCCGCGCAGCCGATCCGAACAGCCGATGCCACAATCGCACCGGCAGACCCAGCACCCACCCGATCATGACGCCACCGCAAACGGGGTGGCCCATCTCCTTTGGAGGTGGGGAAGGCGATTGCAGTTCGCAACGGCAACGGTCACGTTCGGATCACTCCGTGGTTTCTAGTTATTGGTTTTCAGTTGTCGGTTTTCGGCTTCGGTGTCCCCCACCGCTAAAGCGATGGGCCACCCAACCGTGCCCGTTCTCTCGCAGCTGTCTCTTGATGCTACTGACTACCGACAACGGACAACGGACAACTCTTCTCACGCTTCTCGCGCCGTTCGTCCGACGCGATCTCACCGTCTAGCAAGCGAATCACCCGCGCGCAGCGTGCCGCGATTTCCTCTTCGTGCGTCACTACTATGATCGTCTGCCCCTCGGCGTGCAGCGAATCGAACACAGCCATGATCTCCTCGCCTGTCTTGCTGTCCAAGTTGCCGGTCGGCTCGTCGGCCAAGATGATGTCCGGCTCTTGCGCAAGCGCCCGGGCGATGGCCACGCGCTGTTTCTGACCGCCGGAGAGCTGATTCGGACGGTGGGTGGCCCGGTCGCTCAGATTGACCCGCTCCAGTGCAGCCATGGCACGCTGCTTCTTCCGCCGGGCCAGCGCGTACATCATCGGCAGTTGAACGTTTTTCAGCGCCGTCGTTCGCGGAAGCAACTCGAACGTCTGAAACACGAATCCGATTTTCGTGCCGCGAATGCGCGCAAGCTTGGATTGCGACAACTTGGAAACATCCTTACCACCGAGCAGATACTTGCCGTGCGTCGGAATGTCCAAACACCCGACGATATTCATCAGAGTACTCTTACCCGACCCGCTCGGACCCATGATGGCCACGTACTCGTTCTCGTTGATGGTGAGCGACACGCCGCGCAAGGCACGCACGATCTCCGTCCCCACGCGGTAGATCTTCTGCACATCGACGAGCTCGATGATGCCGCCGTTTCCTTGCGCGCTCATGGGCTTGAACTCGTCGCCAGAGTCGCATCGCCATCGGATTCAGCTTCGTCGTCGGCAAGTTGCTCTTCTTCAGGATCCTTCTTCCCCGCCTCCTCCTCAGCCTTCTTCTTGTCTTCGTCGGAGAGCGCCACCTTCTTGCCGTTTTTGAGTTGACTCAGGCTGCGGTACGGGCCAATGATGACTTGCTCTTCCATCTTCACACCGCCACGCAGCTCGACGCGCCGCGTGTCGGCGATCCCCGGCTCGACCAGTCGAACCTCTGCGACATCATCCTGCATGACGTAGACGACCTTGATGTACTGTGCCTGCCGCGCTCGGTCCGAAAGGTCGACCTTTTCCTGTCGCTCGTCGTATTCCTTGACAACTGCCTCATCCAACTCTCGCCGCATGCGGTGTACCACAGCCTCAACCGGCACGGTGATCGCATCGTCGCGGTGGGCCACCTCGATCTCGACGTTCGCGGTCATGCCCGGCTTGATGGCATGGTCGCTCGACAGCACTTTCAGCAGCGTCTCGAACGTCACAACGTCGCGCCCGGAAACGCGGGTCCCTTTCGATGCAACGCGGACGACCTCCGCCGGCACCGGCACGTCCGACGCTGACTGAAGATATAGCCTCGCCTTCTGTCCCGACGCGACCAAGGGAACGTCAACTTCGTCCACGCGGGCACGCACCTGCATCTGAGACAGATCGCTGATCGTCATGATCACCGTTCCCGCGTTGTTCATCGTGCCGGCCACCACCACTTCGCCCTGCTTCGCGTTCAATTTCGAGATCACGCCGTCAATCGGCGCCTCGATCACGGTACGCTTGAGCTCCTCTTGAAAACGCTTCTCCGCCGCCTCAGCCTGCGACAGCTCGTGCTCAGCCATCTCCACCCGGGCTTTGGCTTTTTTGTAGATAGTGAGGTTGTCCTGCATCTCCAATTGAGTCGTCGCTTCCGATTCAGCCAGCCGCTTCTGGCGATTGACATCGCGCTCCGCTTTCTCAAGATCCGGCTTCGCAAGATTGATACCCGCCTTGAGTTGGGCGATGCGGGCAGTAGACGACTCCAACTGTGCCAAGACGTTGTCATCGTCGAGGCGGCACAATAGGTCGCCCTTCTTGACCAAATCGCCCTCCTCGACCGGCATCTCCTCGATCTTCGACACGATCTCAGAGCTGATTTCCACCTCCAGCACCGGTTCCACGTCGCCAGGCGCCTGCACGAGACGAACGATCTTCTCCCGCGTCGGCGCAGCGATCTTGACCGTCAGTGCGACCTCCTCCGCAACGTTCAAAATGGACTTCTCGTCCGATTCGCCACGCAAACCACCCAGCGCGAATACGCCGGCGGTAATCGCAGCGAGAAACAACAACGTCAGTAGGCCCTTCATGGTGACTCCTTAATCACTTCGGCACGAACTCCAGCCCAACACGCGCACCCATGGCCAGCATGCACATCAGCGAACACGAGACGACTGCCATCCGCCTGCTCAACTGCTGCGTCACAATCAGTCCGATCGCAGCCAGCATCCAAAACCAAATCCGAAACGGATCGACCGCCGCCAGGAAGTTCACGCCGTCGGCAGGCCCCAACGCCCGCAGCGATG
>JAJDDU010000445.1 GCA_029260155.1 Phycisphaerae bacterium
CAAGGTCACCCAAATGTAGTCACGACTTCTACCCCAAAACGGCCATGGCGCTATCCTCCGGGCCGTTCAAACTCCGTAACTGTTCAACTTGGGCTAGCGCCTGGCTTCACTCTGACAACGTCCACCGGAATCGTCTTGTACGAGTGGACCCGAGTCGATTGAGTCGCTGCATGAACGGCGTCGCGCCGCGCGTTCGACAGCACCTCGTTGGACTGCGCATCCCTCTTGAAGCCCACGAGTAGCGTGTTCGGAGCGTGCGGGATATCCCAATTCGGCTGCGCTGCGGCAGTCTTTCGCTGTCGCCTCGGCGTAACTGCCGTAGCTGCCTTACCACCGTCTGAAGGGGGCATCGCCGCGCCGGCCACACCGGCGGGCAACTCCGACGCCGTCCACGACGTCGGTCCGTTGCCGGAGTTTGTCAGCGTCAGCTGCACAGTACTGATCGAATCAGGCGAAACCGTGAAATCCACGGCGATTGGGCTCGCAGAGACTATCGGGGTCCCCAGGGTCGTGAAGCTCCACACGGGTCCGGTCGTCGTGTTGCAACAATCGGTCGTAACAATCTGCCAGTAATAGGTCGTGCCTTCGCCGAGCAGTCCGGAAGTGTAACCGGGTGTGGTCAACCCACTTGCGACCAGCGTTACCGGTGGATTGTTCGTGTCCAAGTACACATCAAACGTGTTCACACACGGGGCCGGCGGTGGTCCGGCGGTCCAGATGACAGTCGGCGTCCGCGTCACCTCGATCGCGCCATCCGCAGGATCAGGCAGCGCGCCTGCGGCGGGCGGGTCGGTCGGTGCGTGGTCGCAAGCGTCAGTGGACTCGTTGCACGTGTCGACGGTGCAGTCGTTTGTGTCATCGCAGTTCACAGGAGTGGTTGTATGGCAGCCGAAATTCACATTGCATGCTTCGACGCCGTTGCAGAATATGCCGTCGTTGCAGTCGATGGTGATGAAATCGCAGCTATCCGTCTGCTCGTTGCAACTGTCGGTCGTGCAGAAGTTGATATCATTGCAAACGACGGGCGTACCAGTCTGACATCCGCCCCCGACACATGTCTCAGTGCCGTTGCAATGGAGTGCGTCCTCGCAATCCGCATCGACGGTGCACGCCTGGCCGATCACCGTGATGCCCACGTAGTCCGTAAACAGACCGGCGTTCGGATCTGCATAGTGCGCGAGAATCGTTACACGGTTGTTCGCGTCCACAAAGTCGGAGGCGTTGGCCGAGATCGTCCCCGACACGACGCCGTCGCCCGTTCCCTCTCCCACACGAACATCCGCCTGGCTGCCGCCAAGCACGTACGCGCCGGTTGTGGCGTTCCACAGCCAGACGTTCTGCACTCCATCCTCGTCTGCCGCCCCCTCCCACTGCCAGTCAATCCGGGTGATGGTGGCGCGAGGTTCGGCAACCGTGAAGACGAAACGCATGGCCGGGACGAGGCTAGTGTCGGGTGTCTCGACGACGCCGGTCCCATACCACACGTCGTTCGAGGTCGCCATCAAAGTATAGGCCGATCCGAAAACCTGCGAAGCCGGTGTCCCGTTGTCGAGGGGAGGTTGCGGCGTGACCGGCATTGAATTGCTGTACGCGAAGTGGTTCACACCCGCGCCCGTACTAAAGTCGTACACCGTGCCAAAGGCGATGCCGCCCTGCGCAACGAATGCGCACAGTATTGTAGTTCTGACGATTCCGGTCCGTGTCATGTCCGCTTCTCCAAAAGTAAGGTCTCGCTCTTCACGCTCCTGCCGCTGACTCAAAGCTATGAATGCACAATACTGAATTCAAGACTCTGACTTCCGTAGCCCAGCGACTGCAATCGACTCACACCGTAATGGACCCGTACTTAGCGCAACTAGAGTTGTTAGCGGAAACTTACGCCGCGCAAGCATCCCGGAATGTTAGAAGGAGCTAACGTACGTTGCGGCACGGCGTGTTCTTGTCGTTGAATCTTAGATCGCGTCAATCGAATCGCGTGACAGCGCGAACCGATTTCGAGGCGGACAGAGACAGATGCATTCAATCGTTACGACGAGTCTTGCTCGTTCGTGCAACTGTACGGTCTCTCAATCGCTCGTCATTTCGAGATCAACGGGGGCTGAATGAGTCAGACCGAAATGGCGCGGGTGGCCACTCCGGTCTGATTGGCTCGCGGGCATAGGTCGCCTGCGCGCAGGCGGGCTGGCCCAGTTGTTCTTCAGACTCGCCGAGCACCGCACGAATACTCTTCTGCTTGTCGGCGGGGGGCCCGTCGACCGATCGTTCAGACAACGGCACTCCGCCGGCGGCGGAGTAAGAGCACCGACGCACCGAACAGCACGAGCGTGCTTGGCTCTGGAACTACCGAAATCGTCATCTGCTCGAACACGACCAGCAGCGGGTCGAACGGACCGTCGGACACCGTCCAGTTGAAGACGGATAGCCCGGTGAAATCGTACGTCCCCACGGCATCCAGAATATTCAGTGACGGCAGCGCATCGCCACCGTAGGTCACCAGAAAGTTGCTCACGAACGGCCCGAACCCTCCGGCTTCATCAAGCGGCACTCCGGTCGGTAAGGCCGTGTTCGTCGCCAGAAAGAACCCGTCCACCGCCGGATCGTTGTCTCGGACGCCGAAGAGCGGAGTCTGCCCCGCCGAAAACGGATCTTGCAAGCCGACCGAAGCCGCGCCAAGCGTCAGCGCATACGACGCATGGTCGATCGCGTAACCGCGCGTCGGGAAACTGGGGTCATTCGCGAACAAATCCGAGTCCAACAGGAACGACATATGCGCGGCGTCCCCCGCGCTGACGACGCCAAACGCCCCGGAACCGATCTGGTTGCTCTCCACGGCCCCCGTTATGTCGACCTGAACTTGCTCGGCACGTACCGAACCCGCAAGCACCGCCACGTAGACGATGCGCGCGAAGACCTGTTTACTTCTCACGATGCTCCTCCTACCGATTCGCCGGGCCGATCACCCGTTCACGCCCCGGGTATACCAAGACTCGGTCTCGAAAGCCAATGAACAACGAATGAGAAGTGGTCTCCGCCCGGCAGGCTTCACAGAGCCTCCCTGGCGGTTCGACCGGAGTGGTGCGGACGGCCACTCCGGTCTGATTGAACTGCGGGTCCGCGCGGGAACGTCTCCGGGATTACGCGGAGGCGGGCTGGCCCAGTTGTTCTTCCAACTCGCCGAGCACCGCACGAATGCTCTTCTGCTTGTCGCCCATCGGCGTGACCCAACGGGCCATGCCATCCTCGGCGACGAGTTTTCCGATCCGCCGCGTAGCCAGCAGAACGGTGGAGTGGTTCTTGTTGCCCATGAAGCGGCCGATCTCCGGGAAGCTCATGTCGGTGTTCTGGCGCGCGAGGTACATCGCGATCCCGCGGGCCAGTGCGATCGTCCGCGACTTACGCGAGGTGTGTAGATCGGCCGGACTAAGCCCGAAGTAAATCGCCGAAACGCTTTCGATGTCCGACAACCGCACGATCGACGTCGTGCGTTGAATCAGATCCTGCAAACCCTGCACGGCCAGCGACAGCGTAATCGGCTTCTTGGTCATGTTGGCCAACGCAACCAGCTTGTACAGCGCGCCTTCCAGCTCACGGATGTTCGCCCGGCAGTGTTCCGCGATGTACCCAACGACCGGCTCGGGAACGTCGCAGTTCATCTTGGCGGCGCGCCGTCGCAGCACCTCCATACGCGTTTGACAATCGGGCGGATCGATCTTGACAACCATCCCGCAGACAAAGCGTGTCGCCAGCGATTCGGACAGCTGGCTAATCATCTTCGGATGAGCGTCCGAAGCCATGACCAGTTGCTTGCCGGCGACATCGATTGCGTTGAACGTGTGCAGAAACTCCTCCTGCGTACCACGCTTGTTGGAGAAAAAGTGCACGTCGTCGATCACCAAAACGTCGATACTGCGATACCGATGGCGAAAAGACTCCACCTCGCCCGTCTTTATCGCGAACACATACTGATTGGTGAAGTCCTCACCGGAGATGTAACGGTAGGACTTTTCAGGGTGCAATTGCTTCAGGCGATTGCACGCCGCCTGCAGCAAGTGCGTCTTGCCGATACCGCAGCCACCGTGAATGAACAACGGGTTGTAGTGGCCGAAAGGCTGCTCGGCCACGCTCATCGCCCCGGTGTAGGCCAATC
>JAJDDU010000446.1 GCA_029260155.1 Phycisphaerae bacterium
CGCCCCTTATCATACTTCGTGTGCGGTCCGGCGGAGTGAGACGCCTCAGCACGCGGCGAGCCCGATAGGTGGACAAGCGCCCGGCTCCCATCAACACCGCGACCTCACAGACCTCGCATCCTTCTCCCGCCGCTCGACCCACCCGACAGAAAGAGGCTTGGTTGCGGGTTGATTGGTTCGGTGGCGCGTGATTATACTTGCGAAACATGTTTGCTCGCTGCAACATACCTATCGCCGTCGCGCACGCGGCCGTCCTCGTCGCGACGTTTGTTTCCGCAGCGTTCGCGGGGCCGAAAGATGGCGTGCGCGCACCGGAGTCCCGTCTGATCGTCACAGAGATTCCAGCAGGTGCTGAAGTCGATTCTGAGCTTCTGCCGTTGGGGAGTAGAATTGTCGTCCGTGCAGGTGCCGACTCAGTGTCGCGGGCCGTTCTGACGCCTGATTTTTCGTCTGCAGGCCGGTCCGATGTGTCCTTTGACGGCAAGCGCATCTTGTTTGTTGGCAGGCGGAAGCCGGGCGATCCACAGGCTGTGTGGGAAATGGGCATCGACGGCTCGTCCCCGCGGCTGGTAACGACCGGTCCGAGG
The DNA here is from genome assembly GCA_029260155.1 of Phycisphaerae bacterium. GTDB lineage: Bacteria > Planctomycetota > Phycisphaerae > UBA1845 > UBA1845 > OFTM285. The sequence goes on from JAJDDU010000446.1 coordinate 588, forward strand.
CACTGCATCTCGGCGGTGTATCTGTCGACGATTTACACGATCGACTCCGCGAAACCGGCGCTGCAAATAGCCGTGTGCGGTCGGACGCGGCCTGGTGATCCGCCGGACATGTACACGTGCCGGCTTGACGGGTCGCGGCTTCGGCGAATCACGTTCGCGCCCGGCGGGGCCTTCGATCCGCTCGCGCTCGGCGACGGGCGTCTGCTGTTTGGCGATGGCAAGTCGTCGTTGTTCACCGTGAATACGGACGGCACGGACGTCTTCATTTTCGCGAAGTCCGCAGGGATTCCGACGATGGCTTGCGAAACCCGCGAGCGTGAGGTTGTGTTTGTCGAATTGCGGAACCGGCTTGTGGCGGTATCTTCCGCGCGGAGTTTGACCACTCGGCGGGTTGTAGCGGAGGCGGGAGACGGCGCGTTTCTTTCACCGACTGTGCTGGCGGATGGGCGCCTGCTTGTATCGTACCGATCTGACGATGACGCGACGTTTGGCGTTTGCCTGGTCGGGCAGTCTCGGGAAGTCGTGTTCGATTCGCCGGACTGGCATGAGGTGTTTGCAAAGCCGGTTCGGCCGCGTTCGGTTCCAGCTGGTCGCTCCAGTTCGGTGAGAGACGGGCGAAAGAGCGGCGTGCTCTACTGTCTGGACGCCTACCTGACGGGCACGACACGGGCGGACGCAACCGGGGATCGGCGCATCGCGCGCGTTCGGGTCATGTGCGCGACAGTGTCATCGGGCGGCACTGTCGCGGACCCGCTGGGGACCGTCCTAGGCGAAATCCCCGTCGAATCGGACGGATCGTTCGCCCTTGAAGTTCCGGCACGCATGCCGCTGCGACTGCTCACACTCAACGGGCAAGGCGATGTGTTGCGCGAGATGCAGAGCTGGCTGTGGGTCATGCCCAACGAGAATCGCGGGTGCATCGGGTGTCACGAAGATCGCGAACTGACTCCGACCAATCGCTTCGTTCGCGCGCTGCGGACGCCGCCGAGGCGGGTGGGACTCGATACGGAATCTAGGAACGCGGAGCCATGAAGCACGCACTCATTGTTCTGATAGCGCAGGTTCCGCTACTTCTGGCGGTCGAGCGTTCGGCGTCGCAGGAAGTACCGCTCGCGTTGTACGTAGGACGCGACGTGTGTCTGGAATGTCACGCCGCCCCGGCGCCAAGTGTCGGGGCTTGCACGTTGGAGGACATTCCTGAGCACGGCCGTTCGTATCGCGCACTGGGCAAGACGCAGGCTGCGCACATCGCGGCGCTTTGCGGCGTGGCGAAATCTCCGCAGCAAAGCCGCGTTTGCCTTGACTGCCACGCGACCGCCGGCGAAGACGGCCCGCGCTGGACTGCGCCGACGTTCGACATTTCGCTCGGCGTGCAATGCGAGGCATGCCACGGCGCCGGGAGCCGGCACGTGGAATTATCGCGGAACGCGGCGGGGGACTTGCGCGGTGGAATCCTGCGAGGCGACCGGGCAACGTGTGACGCCTGCCACGGCAAGAAACCCTCTCACACAGCCGTGCTTGAGAACAACTATCGCATGCCGCTCACCGAGGCGCTGTACAAGACGCCGGTCAACTTGGTTTGCTCGCCGGACGGCGAGCGTCTCTATGTCGTCTGTCAGCACAGCAACAGTCTCATCATGCTGGATCCGGCGGATGGACGCGTATTGCGGGAAATCGGCGTCGGACGACAACCGCACGGTGTGGCCATCAGTCCCGATGGAGGGACACTCTATGTCACCAACCGCTTGAGTGACTCCTTGAGCGTGATCGACGCCGACTCGGGCAAGGTCGTGCGAACGGTCACAGTGGGCAACGAGCCGCACGGCGTGCTCACCGACGCGACCGGGCGCCGGCTGTACGTGCTCAACACCGAGCACAATGCGGTGTCAGTGATCGACACCGAACGGCATGTCGAAATCAAGCGCCTAACGACGGGACGTGGACCTTGGTCGCTGGCGTTGAGTTCGGACGGCGGCAGTTTGTACGTCTCGAACGTAAGGCCGAACTCGATTGAATTCCTCCGCGAGCCCGTCTCCGAGGTGAGCGTCATTGATACGCACAGCAATACGGTGCGCGCGCGCGCGATGCTCCCCGGCGCCAACATGCTGCAAGGGATAGTAGCCGTTCCGGGAAGGGGCGTTGTGTTGACCACGCTCATGCGCACCAAGAACCTGATTCCTCTCACGCGCCTGGCGCAGGGCTGGACCATCACCAGCGGTCTGGGTGTCATTCACGCGGACGGACGGGTGGACCAACTCCTGCTCGATGAGCCCAACAACGCTTTTCCCGATCCCGACAGCGTGGCCGCGAGTCCGGACGGTCGCTATGCGCTTGTGACCAGCGGCGGCTCGAATCAGGTGGCCTTGGTGGACATCGACGCGATGTTGGCCATGTTGCGGGCAGCGGGCGAGCGCGAGCGCCGCGAAGTGATCCCCAACCATTTGGGCATGAGCAGCCGCTACGTGATCAAACGCATCGAAGTGGGAGCGAATCCACGCGGCATCGTCTTTTCACCCGATGGCAAGTTCGCCTACGTGGCCAACGCGCTCGATGACTCCATCACGGTGATTGAGACCGACCGGTACACCGTGGCCCGGACGATTTCTTTGGACGGTCCGGAGGAGGTCACGCGGATTCGCCACGGCGAGCGTGTCTTCCACAGTGCGGATATCACAGTTGGCCGGCAGTTCTCCTGCCGAAGTTGCCATCCGGACGGTCACATCAACGGGCTCACGTTCGACATCGAAGCCGACGGAATCGGCATGCACCCGGTCGACAACCGCACGCTGCGTGGGATTTACGACACGGCGCCGTTCAAATGGGAAGGGACCAACCCGTCGCTAAGTCATCAATGCGGTCCCAGGCTTGCCGTGTTTTTCACGCGACTGGCGCCTTACACGCCCGAAGATCTCGAAGCACTGGTTCAGTACATCAGTGTGATCCCGCGACCGCCCAACCGGCATCGGGAGGAGGGCGGGCTAACGCTTACGCAACGTCGCGGAAAGATGATCTTTGAGCGCCGCACAACGGGCGGCGGCAAGGAGATTGCCCACGAGTTGAGATGCACGACCTGCCACAGTCGAGGCTACAAGACCGCGCGCACCATCGCGTCCGTCGGCACGGCTATGTGGCTCGACGCGCCCATCGACATCGACGTCGACGACCTCCACTCCGCGGGCGAGTTCGGCTACTTCGGGTTGGTGTACTACCACGACACCGGTGCCGCGAACAAGCCCCTGGACGCCCCCCATCTGATCAACATTTACGGAAGTCCTCCGTATCTGCACAACGGCAGCGCGCCGACGCTGGAGGAAATATGGACGCGGTGCAATCTCTACGACGAGCACGGTGTGACCAGCGACCTGACACGCCGTCAGTTCAACGACCTGATCGATTACCTCAAGGCACTGTAGCATGAGACGACGGATGAGCAGCGATTGGATAGCCCGATTGGTTTTGTGCTTGTGCATTTCATCTGGGGCGGCGCCTGCAGACGTTGGCCCGTGGGTGTACGACACCTGGAAGACGTTTTCGACCGATGACGGGCTTCCGAGCAACCACATTCGTGCCGTGCACCTATCGGGAGCGAAGGTATGGGTGGGTACGGACGTGGGGTTGGCGATGCGTGAGGGGAACGTTTGGCGGTCGTGGACTGTGGACGACGGTCTGCCTTGGCCCGCCGTCAGTGCCATCGACACCGACCCGCGTACCGGCGAAGTCTGGCTGGGCACGTGGGGCGGGGGGATTGCGCGTTTCAGCGGTGGGAGGTTCGATGGCTTCAACCAGTTCAACAGCGCGCTGGCGGGCAATTTCGTCTTCGACTTGAAGGTGTTCGACAATCGGGTTTGGATCGCCACGAACGGCGGAATCAGCGCGTTCGACACCGTCAAAGGCGAGTGGAAGTTGTACGCGGAGCGGCGGGGTGATCGGCCTGACATTGCGGTCGCCGATTTGTGCGCGCAGGGCGATGCGCTCCATGCCGCCTCGTGGACAGCGGACATCTTGCGGTTCGACAGCCAATGCGATCGGTGGGCTGGTCTGGAACCTGACTCAAGTGAGCCTACGCTATTGCCTCACGGTGTCTTGGCCATGTCGTCCACGGCAGACAGCCTCTGGGCGGTCACGCGTAGTGCTTTCTGGCGGCGTCTCGAAGACGGTGCGTGGACCCGCTTCCCGGTCCCGGACCTTTGGGGTGCGGACAATACCGTTCAATGCGTTGCCGCTGCAGACGAGAACATATTATTCGTCGGGACAGATCGGGGGCTGCACGCCATGGTCGACCCGGCAGGGAATACGTGGGTGACCTATCGCTCTGCGCCGCGGGAATCGTCCCGCGTGGATCACCCGCGCGGGACGATTCTCGCGGCTCGGGGTGGCCTGCCCGATGACCGTGTGCGCTGCCTCGCGGCGACTGAAGACGGTGTATGGGTGGGTACTGTGAACGGACTCGCTTATGGAACCCACCGCGCTGCGCCGGATTCGCTACGCGCAGGCGGCGCGTTGCGCGCGACGTCGTCCTTGGACGTGCGGTCGCCGGAGCGCATCGAGATCGCGTTTGTCGGACCTGCGACGCGGACCATCTCGCGTCCGAGCGCCAAGCCGCTGCGCCCATCCCGGGTGGCACGTCCGGACTTGCTGGCCATCCAACTGGCGGTTGAGCGCGCCAACAGCCAGGGAGGCTATCGCGATCAGGTCGCGTTCACGCTCGTGTCCGCACCCGAAGATTACGTTTTCTCCCACTATGGCTGGGGTATGCTGGAAGACGAATACTACGCGATCAGCCGGCGCGCGACGGTTTGCGGACTGATCGCCCATCTCGATCCCGGAAGTCGCGCGAGTACGCTGGCGGTTCTGCGCACGGAGGCGCCGCTGATCAACGCGTCCATCGCGCCGCCCACGCTCGATGAGACGATCACGCCATGGGTGTTCAGGGCACCGAGAAACCGTCGCGGGAACCACCGGGTGGTGCTCGACTACATCTTTGACACGCTGGGGTACACGCGGATCGCCGTGCTCCATACGGGCGAAGCGCTGTCGCGGCGACACCTCGATGATTGGATGACTCATGTGACGCGAAGAGGGCACTCCGTGGTGGCTGAGTTGTACGGGATGGGATCCGCGGACGACGCAGCCGAGCAGTGGGCGATGTTGCGCAGCGTCGATGCGGAAGTTGTCTTAACGTGGAGCGACGCGAAGACGTCCGCCGAGTTCGTTCAGCGGATGCGCGAGGCCAACATGCCCCAACTCGTGGTCGGTTCCGACGCCATGCTGCGCGGCGATTTCGCGACGCTTGTCGGCGTTGACCCTGGGTCCGTGTGCGCAGCCACGCCGTGTTGGGGGCATGAAGGCGCAGCCGGTGAGGAGTGGTTCACCAAACGCTACGCTGATCGGGGCAGCGTCGGTCGAGCGAAGAAGAATCGCCCAGGCCGAGACGCGCTCGCGTCATTCCACAGCGCGAACTTGCTGATCAAGGCCGTGAATATCGCCGGTGCGGATCGCTGGAGGCTCCAAGGCACCCTTCGCGACCTCAGGCGCGCCCAGTTCGCAAGCCTCGAGGACGGCGTGTGGATCTTTCACGCCGACGAGTGACGCGGGCGGGCATTTGGGCACGTTGCGCAAAAACAAAGCCGCCGGGCGCGAGGCATGCATCGCACCCGGCGGAAAATCTGCGGACCGCGGATTTCGCCGGCCCGCGGAGTTGCGTTCACGCTACGGCTGTGGACTGCTCATCGGCACCCCGCTCCACGTCCGCGTCGCAGGGGGCGATACCCCGTTGACGAGTTGGCGAAACGTCAGCAGATCGAACGGCGAAACATTGCCGTCGCGGTCGGTATCGACGTAGTCCACATCGATGCCCTGGTCGTGGTGGGCGACGTCGTTGGCGATCTGACGGAACATCAGCAGGTCGAACGGTGACACATTCGCGTCCTGATTGACATCACTCGGCAGGTAGCCCACGTCGATCCGGTCCGACTCCGCGACGCCGGGGCCCATGTCGCCCAGGTTGTCGATGGCCACACCTTCCATGTTTTCGACTGCGGCTTGGACGGTCGTCCACTCCGTAATCGTGATGATGCGATCGAGCGTCACGGTAACCGTCTGGTTGTCGATCGTCGCGATCCCGGTAACGTTCGGCGGCGACAGCCCACCGGTTTCCCGAACCGTGAATGCCCCCAAAGACAGTCCACCGCCACCGATATCCCGAACGGGCTCGCTGAAGCGAACTGTGAACTCCGAACGCCCGAGGTTCACGTTCTGCCCGTCATCGCTCTCTTGGCTTGCGTCCACGAATCCGGTGAACGCCCAGTCGGAGAAGCTGACGTCAACGGCGCCGTGGACAATCGACGGGCCGACGCGCAGCGGACCGGTAGTGGTCCCGGTGCACGTGTCCGGCGTCCCCGGTTCATACATCCCCAAAGACACCGTGACATCGCCGGGCGGCGCGTCGGCGTCGAATCGATAATTGTACACCGTACCCCACCGCACGGGGTTGCTCGTCGTATCCCAAGTGATAGAAGTCGCGCTCTCGGTCACGGTCCACGCGTCGTTGCTGTAGGGTTCATCCGCCGATTTTACCGCGTGGAATCCGACATTCGTGACGGTCGTTCCCGGCGGGATGGGAATATTGAATGCGCCGACCTTTCGATCCATGTCGATGTTGAACAGGGCGTACTCGTAGTGCCAAGTCCCGTCGCCAAGGTCAGTCGCCTTGGCTGACAGCATGCTCCGACCGTCGGGTGATTCAAACTCGACGATCGGCAATTCCTGAGCGATCATCGTCTGTCGCGTGCCTTCCCACGCGTCGTAGGCGAATCCGGTGGTCGGCATCGTGGACGGTCCACTCTGGCCGAAGATCCAGCTTCCGCCGGGCTCTCCGTTCGGCGTAGCCTGTTTCCAACCGGCGCTGTTCATCATGTTGACGTCGTCATTGCACACGTAAATCTGGTCGAAATAGTAAGTGGCGCCCGCGTTCTGAGCCGGGTCGAGATCGTCATCGTGGACCTGGATGCGGTGCTGGACGGAGTTGTGCGACTGCCCACCCTGCGAGAAGTGTGAGCCGCCGTACTGCCACACACCGGTCCATGGGTTAACCTCATGTCGCGGACCAAGCCCGCTCTGAGAGGCATTCAACGACGACGTGTACGTGTCCGTGCAGCCAAGTCCCAGTGTGTTGCACCCGGTACCGCCACAGGATCCACCGCATTGGGTGTTGTCCAACGCGCACCACCCGTGTTTGATCCAAGACTGACCGATCTGCTCGAAGCGATCATTCTTGATGCGGTACACGTTGTACACGATAAAGGGGTGGAGCGGATTCGG
>JAJDDU010000447.1 GCA_029260155.1 Phycisphaerae bacterium
TATATACTCCCTGTTGCTGAAGGCTTGCTTTCACATATCGCTCCTGGCGCCGGGCGCGGTGCGCGACGGACTGCGATCGCGCGCCGCGCGGCGCGGGCGATTGAAATCGTTGGGATGTCGTCGTAGAGTGTCGGGTATGAACGAGCAATCGCTACGGGGGCTACTGGAACAGATCAAGGCGGGTACGGCGAGCGTTGACGATGCGGTCACGCAGTTGCGGGGCTTGCCGTTCGAGGACCTCTCCTACGCCAAAGTGGATCACCACCGGTCGATCCGTTGTGGTTCGCCGGAGGTCGTCTACTGCGAAGGCAAGACGGTCGAGCAAGTCGTCGGAATCGTCGATCGCCTCATCGAGGCCGGTGAGAACGTGCTGGCCACACGCGCTTCGCGCGAGCAGTATGACGCAGTGTTACAGCGTGACAGTCGCGCAGCTTATCACGCCGCAGCGCGGACCATCACGGTGCGTCAGCGGGAGGCGACGCTTTCGCATGGAACGATCGCCATCGTGTCGGCCGGCACCAGCGATGAGCCGGTGGCTGAAGAAGCTCGCGTTACCGCTGAGATCATGGACCAGCGTGTTCTGTCGTTTCATGACGTTGGTGTCGCGGGGATCCATCGGCTCTTGGCACACCGCGAGGCTTTGCAACAAGCGAGCGTGGTGGTGGCCGTCGCGGGGATGGAGGGGGCGTTGCCCAGCGTGGTGTGCGGGCTCGTGTCTTGCCCGGTGATCGCAGTGCCGACGAGCGTGGGGTACGGTGCTAGCTTTGGCGGGGTGGCTGCGCTTCTTGCGATGTTGAACAGTTGTGCGTCGGGCGTGACGGTCGTGAATATCGACAACGGATTCGCGGCGGGCTACACGGCTGCGTTGATCAACCGCGTCGGGTCAAATCGAGGTGATTCAGATTGACTGTGGCTGTACCAGTGTTTCCGCCACGTGCCGCTGATGCGCACAAGGGAACGGTCGGGCGCATCGTCGTCGTGGGGGGGCGGTTCGACGATGTGGGGATGGTGGGGGCACCTGCGTTCGCAGCCATCGCCGCCTTCCGAGCGGGGGCGGGGCTGGTACAGATACTGACGACCGAAGAAGCGCATCTGCCGGTGAGCATCCTGGCGCCCGGTGCGACGACACGGGCTACGACGTTTCCTGACGGTCGGCATGTCGCTTCACTGGCGGAGTCTTTTGCGGCCGACGTTGTGGCCATTGGCCCGGGGCTCACTCCCGAAATGACGGGTGCGGACATCGTCGCGCTGATGAACGCGCTGGCGTGCGGAATCGTCGTGGACGCCGATGGGCTCAACGCGTTGGCTAGTGTCGGCACGTGGTGTGCCGCCCGTGAGGGGCAGGTCGTTGTGACGCCGCATCCCGGGGAAATGAAGCGGTTGACGCAGGGTTTGGGGTTGGACGAGCCTGGTACACAGCCAAGCCGACGCGAAATCGCCATGGCGGTAGCGCGCCGGACTCGGACAGTCGTCGTCCTCAAAGGTGCGGGCACAGTGGTTGCGGACGGGGCGCGAGTCTACGTGAACGACACCGGGCACTCGGGGATGGCGACGGCCGGGGCGGGTGATGTCTTGACCGGCGTTATCGCGGCGCTCATGGGCCAGAAGATGGCCGCGTTTGAGGCGGCGGTGCTGGGGACGTATCTTCACGGACGTGCGGGGGAAATCGCCGGGGACCGGGTCGGGCTCATCTCGGTGACAGCACGTGACATTATTGAGGCGTTGGGCTCAGCCATATCGGAGCACCGGTCCCAGAAGCCACCGACGTCCAGCGGCTGAGCGGAGCTGTCGCGCGGGGTAGTTATCAAGCGCCCGCAGCGACCTTCTTCATGGTCTGTTCGATTTTTTCAGCCATGGTCTCGGTGGAGAAGGGTTTGACAACGTAATTGTTGGCCCCTGCCTGAATGGCCTGGACGACTCGGGTTTTCTCCGCTTCGGTCGTACACATGATGACCGGCGTCTTTACGCCGTTCTTTCGGATGGTCTGGAGAAAGGTGTAGCCGTCCATGTTGGGCATGTTCCAGTCCAACAGGATCAAGTCTGGGGAAAACTCATCGAGCTTGACCAGCGCTTCGACACCGTCTGCGGCTTCGTCGATCTCCTTGTGCTCAAGCTTCGCGAGGATGTTCTTTTGGATATTGCGAATCGTTCGTGAATCATCGACCAGTAGTATCTTCATGACGATGCTCCAACGGTTGCAAGTTTTTCGATCTTCATGGAGACATGCACTCGGAAGCTTCCCAACGTCGTGTCGCAGGGAATGACCAGGCCGGGATGAACCCTTGAATTACTGAGTTCATGGTTTTTCCCGATGATCACGCTTGGCAGCGAGATGCTGATGTCAAGCCCCTCGAACTCAGGCTTGGCGCCCCCGGCCACCATATTGGCGAGTTCGCCAATCGCGTCGGAGAAGTCGGGGTGGTCGGAGTCCATCGTGGTGCCGGCGAACTGCGACGCGAGTTTGGTGGCTGTGTCCATCGAGAACACTAGAACCACCGCTCCCGAAGCATCGCCCGAGAAGCCGATGACGCCCGAGACATCCGTCCGCCAGTCGTCGTCTGGGCTCGGAATGAACGGTCGACCAAATGCCACATTGGTGCTGAGCATGGTCTGGAACAAGTTCTTGATAGACTTCACGAATGGATTGATGTAACGCACATCCATTGTCTTTCACCTTCCTCAGTAGTCTGCACGTCCGTTTACCGGAGAACCCAGTTGTTGCTATCGACGCGCGTACCAGTCGCGGTCACGTACGCGACGACTGTTCCAGCTACATCGTCGGCGATATCCTGCGCGGAGTTTCTTTTTGAAATCGACGGACTTGTCGCGAGCAGGGTGATCGTCGCTTTCGGCTAGTTCGTGCCAGTTTTGCCGCCCGATAAGGTGAGACGCGTCTCCCGCCCATCAGTGCGGATGCTCGCTCCTCGGGTGTCGATCTCGATCACTTCGGCGCCAGCGACCGAATCGCCGGTGAACACGACGGCTCCGTTGATCACTGCCCACAATCCCTCGTCGGTACGCATGATCCCGCTCAGATGATAGCGATCGGCCGATATTGGCGCGGGGGGTGCGGCAACAGGGACGATTGCGGTGGCGAGCTCCTCTTGTGGCAAGGGCGGTGTTTCGATTGAGGGCTGGAGCGCGGCCGCCGGAGTCGCGGGCACGCGTTGTACAGCGGGTGGCGGGGGCGCAACCCGCTCCGCGAGTGACTGAGGATGAAGCAATGCACCAAAGGCCGCAACGGCTACGGCGCACATCGCCACCGGCAGCGCGAGCCAGCCACGCACGATGCGGGAACGTTGCGCTCGCTTTGCATCACGTGCTCTCGATTGCGTAGCATCGAATTGAACATCGCGCTCCAAGCCCGCACGGTCCATTGGACGGGCAGACGGACGGCCTCGATCTTCGTCGCGGTGCGCCTGGCGAAGGGCATCTGCTATGACGCTCATCGGAGACTCTCCTTCAATTCACTGGCCGCCGATGCGACGTGTGTTTGACTCACCGTCTGTCGCCGGTCGGCGTACGCCGCCAGCAGAGATACGTCCGAAAGCGCATTGACCAACCGAGGAATGCCGGACGCATGGGCATGAATGCGATCGATCGCGTCAGAGTCGAACGATGGGTGTCCGTTGGCGCCGGCCACGCGGAGTCGATGACGAATGTAGCCATCAGCTTCCTCCCGTGCGATCGGACCGAGGTGATAACGTACGGTAATACGTTGGCGCAGTTGCCGCATCCGCGGGTCAGTCAGGCGTGTCCCCAACTCGGGCTGACCTGACAAGACGATCTGAAGCAGCTTGCGATCGAAGGTTTCCAGATTGCTCAGCAGACGCAGGTGTTCCAGCTGCGCGATGCTCAGATGCTGAGCTTCGTCGATCACGAGCACTACCTCGCGATCTTCAGCCCTCTGATCGAGGAGATGACGATTCAGTCGCTCGCGAAGCGCCAACCGGTCGCCTCTTGCGTCAGCGAGACCGAGTTCGTGCAGTATGGCACGCAGCATTTGCGTTTCCGTGAGGCATGGATCGAGAATGAGGGCCGTCGCGTAGTCGTGACTGCCGAGTTGTTCGAGCAGGGCTCTGCACAGCGTCGTTTTCCCCGAGCCGACATCGCCGGTGAGCAGCACAAACCCTCGATGCTGGGTGATTCCGTACGTCAGGTGGTCCAAGGCCTCGCCGTGGCCTGTCGTACGGAACAGGAACCGCGGATTGGGGGTTATGTTGAAAGGCGATTCGCTTAGGCCAAAGTAGTTGAGATACACGCCGTCGCTCCGCCGGCTTATCGGTACAGCCGGTAACATCGACTTCGGCGGGCGGGGACGGCGACTTGAGGATCCGCTACTGTCCTGTACGAAAGATGACCGTCATGTCGGCCTGGGGAGCGCGAAAATAGCCGAAAAACGCGAGAAACAGCGACTTGGGGGTCAGGAGCCTGGGATTCAGGCGAATCGGCTCGAATGCCAGATCGAGGTTGTTGTCGAAGAAGCTTGCGTAATGCAGGGCGAAGTTGAGGTTCGCGCAGGGAAAGAGCGTGTTGGTGTAATTGGTCATGTAGACGTGCTCTGTGGACCAGCCGACGTCGGATGCGGCGCGGAGCAGTGCGTCTTTTGAAAACATGTGTGTGTGATACGGCTGATGCAATGTGTGAACGTGCTTGTCCGGGTTGGAGAGGTCAATTGCGTCGGCGTTCGGCGTGCCGATCAGAATCAATGCGCCCGGTTTGGCGAGCTCGGCGAAAGTCTTTAGCGTTTCGAGCGGGGCGTCGACGTGCTCGACGAGATCCTGGGCGATGATGCAGTCGTACGTCGCATCCAGCGCGGCGGCGTCTGCGAACTTCTCTGAATAGGAATCGTACCCGGTTGCGTTCTTGTATCCCTTGGACTTCAAGAACTCAACCAGAAGCCCGCTGCCGCAGCCGTAGTCGAGGATGCTGTGGTGCGGGCGCAGCCCGAAGCGCTTCAGACGCCTCGGAAACGTGCGGAGAACCAATCGCAACGCAGCATTGTCTTCTTGGCCATGAAACGGGTAGTGCGCGTAGTAGTGGTCCAAGTCGACTTCGTCACGGGCGTGGATGCTGCGGCAGGACTTGCACCGCCAGACTCCGAACTCTTCGCTTTGGAATCGCCGCACGTTGGAGCGTACGACAGCGACCTCGGAGTCGCCGTTTAGAGTCTCCGGGTCAGAACACACGTTGCACCGGCCACCGTTGGACATGCGGAGGATCGTAGCAGGGATACCGTCCTGCCGCTACGGATAGCTGCGCGGGTTCTGCCTCGTCTCACTTGATCCGACGCCACGTCACGCCAAAGCCCGCTGAAGCTCCGCACATCCATCATGCAACGAGGGGAGGTCAGTCTCGCGCATGCCATGAGGGCACCGTCGGGAAAAATCCTCTGCCGCTGGAGCGCACTTGCGTTCTTCGCCGCGGAATCGTGGATATTCATCGTGCTCGTTGACCGCCATGCCAAGAAGGTGATGCACCCACGTCTCGATATTGCGGCGTGGCACCAAGATGGCGATCTTGTCAGAATCAACACGCCATTCTTGCCCGCTCTCCTCCAGGGCTTTGTCGTGCTCTCGCTTACGTTCCTCGACGGTGCGGTCATCAGCATCGATCATCGAGATGACCGCCTTGGAAATATGAGGAGTCCTGCGCAAAGCCTTGACTTGGATCGGGTATTGGACGAGCACAAACCGCTTGGCGTCGCCTCCAGGGTTGTGTCGGATCTGGATGGTGCGCGGGTGAATACCGTTGTTGACCAAGCAGCGGTAGATGAAAACGCGCTGCTGGAGGTCCTCGCATCGGACGATGATCTGGGCGGGCTTATCGGGCATGGAGCCACCCTCTGGATACCAGGTCCGCCACGCTCAATCCGCTTGAGTCGTTAGATATGCCCTGCTCCCGGCTGTGGCCATCGGCGACGCGGTCGATCCATCGTCCGGCCCCGACGGCCAGAGCATCAATCAACTCGGGATGGTGAGAGATCAGAATCGCCTGACAGGGCTGCGTCTGGGTTTTGTCGAGAAGCATGTTGAGCCAAGGGTTGATCTCACGGAGGGCCATAAAATTCTCCGGCTCGTCCACGCACAGCGTACACTCGTCGGACGCAGCCACAAGCAGAGTGTAGAGCATGAAGAGAACCCGTTGACCATCGGATAGCTCGTCGAAGCGGCAGTGGTAGCTACTGCCTTTCGAATCCGGTGACTTGCCAACGCAAAACTCGGCTCGGAGGACTTTTGCGTCAATCCCGTCCGGAACAAGACTCAAGCCCACCAGTCCGCTGACCATATCTTCCAGGTGTGGTCGCAGTTTTCCGACCAGTTCCATGTCAAGGCTGGTAACATACCGGAACCACGCAACGAAATTCGAAGCATCCCACTTCAGCGTGGTGTTCTCTTCATCGGAACGTGCTCCAATAACCGCGGGGTTGAATCGCGTGACGACAACGCGATTCATGCGCTCCTTGAACCAGGTGAGCAACTGGTTTTCGGGTATGGGCTGTAGCGAGGCGATTGTGGATCGCGACCAATCCGTCAATACCGAGGGTCCAAGGTCGCCGTCATCTTTGTACAACTGTGCCTTCAACTGGTTCTCGTGCAGGCATGACTCGAACAACGGCTTACCGTCGAAAGTCAGCTTCTCCGTTCGGACACGACACTGGTTGCGGAGAATCTCGTGCTCCACGTCGACGTGATAGACGAATTCGCCCCCTTTGCCCGCTACCGTGAACTCAAAGGACAGCACATGCACCTTCTGCCATCGCGTCAACGTGGTCGCTGCGAACAGTTCCGTGGTAGTCCTCTCGCCGCGCAAGAAATCGCGGACGAGCCGTATGACGTCGAAAACGGTTGTCTTTCCCGAGCCGTTGGGACCCAGGAGAAGAGTCAACGAGTCGAAGTCTACCTCGAAGTTAACCAACGTCCGGAAGTTGCTTGCGTAGAGTCGCTTGATCATGTGTTTTCCTTGCCAAAGGCCGCCCCCGAGCAAACCGAGGCGATGCTGTTTTGTACTGGTTTGGCGGTGATTGGACAAGCCGATCCAGCCGCACGCCGAGACCGCTTCTGATGGACACCCGGGCTCATTTACCGGTTGCTTTGCGTCTGAGTTCACTTACGATGGCGGCGCTGGAGGCGGATCTGCGTACTGCATGTTCCGCGTCGGCACTCGCCCAACGAGGCACTTCAGTCGAATGCATGCGGCGTCGGGGGGCGTGTGTAGCGTACCGTACGCGGCGTCACCGGCCTGCGTCCCGTTCGTTTTTTTGAGGTGCGGGTCTCTGGGAACCAGACTCGGTCTACCGGACCACCAGGAGGATAGGCATGAGGTCGTTCAAACAGCTGGTCTTTTTTCTGTGCATGCTGCTGGCGCCTGCGGCGATTGCCTCCGCCCAGGATGCGGTTGATCTCGACGATGACGCGCTTCTGAGCCGCGTCAAGAAGGGGATCGATGCAGTGGTCCTGGTGGGCGACAAAGCCCGCGCGGAGCGAGAGGCGCTTGAAGAAAACGGCGCGCGTCTCAACGAGGCACTAGTAGCGGCCGCCGCTCCGCTGCCGGCTGATCCCGGTGAGATCGTAGGTATCGAAGATCTTGACGAGCAATCGCTCTCCAACGAGGTGGAACTGCGAGAGGCGTACCTCGCGGCCTACCGAAAACGCAAGCAGATGCTCGACCAGATCCCCGGCTTGACTGACGCCCGCCGCAAGATGATCAATCCGGCCTTGGAGGCGTTCCGCATTGCCGAGCAGCGGGCCGACGATCTTCGCCCACTGCTGACGGAGCTGTCCAGTCGTACTCAGGCAGGCCGTATTCCACAGCAAAAGGCCACGTTCGGCGACGAAGGCGTGGATTCTTGGAGGGAGGCAGTTGCCCAACAGCAAGTCGAGTATGCCGGTTGGCTTGCAACCTACAGCGCCGACGAGCAACCGCCCGCGCCCGAGGCGGCTGACTCTGTCTGGGACATTGAAACGGATCGCCGTCTTCAGCACACGCTGGATGTGGCTGGCGTCATGCTCCAAGCCGCAACGCATGAGGCGACAGAGCGGGCAGACCTTGAGATGACCGACCAAGCCGCGCTGTCGACGGTCATCACGCGCGCTCACGACGACTGGATTCGGGAATCGACTGAGTATCAGAGAATCCTGGACGGCGCTGAGATCAAGCGCGCTGCCCTCGCTGGGCTGGAAGCGGACCGACGCGATCTGGTGCCACCTTCCAAAGAGTCGATTCCCGAAGGCGAGGGGTACGCCGAACTGCGCACCGCGCGCCGCGATGCCGCGTTCTCAGATCAGTTGATCGATTACGACACCCGCCGTCTGGAACTGACTGGCGAGGCGAACGAGGCTGCCGGCGAGTTCATGCGGGAGTTGTTGGCTGTCCCGAGCGTGTTTGAGCGGGCCCGCCGCCAGACGGTTACGCTCAAGGCTGCGCTCAAGTTGGCTGAAGACTGGCAACGCGAGGGTAGAATCGCATCATTGGATACTCCCGAGGGCGCGAACGTGGCGAGTCTGGCGACCTGGATGCACACGATCGCGCAGACTGAAGCCGCCAGGCGGCGTGAAGTCGATGCACTCAAGCAACGGATCGACGACAAAGGTCTGATCGAAGCCGCCCGGCAGGAGTTGGAACAGGAACAGGAGAAAAACCGGCAGCTGCACAACGCCCTCGACGAAGAGCTCAGCTACGCCGCGTTCTTGAAGGAGATGGACGGCAAGGGCGAAACGGACTTGTTCGCCCTAATCAAGCCTGAAGGCACGCTCGACACCTCCATCAAGGAACTTACTGGCGCGGTTGGCGTTGCCCAGCTAGAATACGACCGCGCGGCACAAACGCTGCGTGGTGCGCGAGACGCTATCGGGTCCGTCGAAAACCCGTATGTGCGAATCGGGTTCCTCCGGGCGCCGGAGCGTCTCGCCGAAATCAAGTCCGAACTAGAGAACCTCAAGGATGCCCGCCTCCCCGAAGACTACGGCTCCGACCCTCTGGCAAGAACCGGCAGCCAGCCCGAACCTGACGCACTCGCCGCGACCCAGATCGCACAAACGGATCAGCCACTGCTGGACCGAGTAGTGGGGATGCAAAGAGAGTTGGACGCCACGCAGGATTTTGCAACGGTACATTGGCAGTACTTTGACAACCTAGCCATCAAGCTCAAGCTCTATGCGGAAGCGTGGGACGCACTGGATCGGGCGTTTACGTCTGTCGATAAGGCGCGGTCCTCGTTGATCAAAGAAGAGAAGCGCAAGTATGCTTGTGCGCTCAAGCTTTCCCATATGCCCCACGTCGATCCGGACCGGTCTGACCTCGACCTTTCCGAGACGCCCACGCGCAAGCCCATCGTAGACGCGCAATCCAATCGTGCCGATCTGGCCCGACGGTATGCCAAGGTGCGCAAGTACCACCAGGACGAACGGGATCGATTGCAAGCACTCTCCGAGTTTGGTGTGTGGGCGAAAATCCGCGCCGATTCCGCAGACGAAAGAGCTGCACTGATCGTTCAACCGGTGCAGCGCATCGAAGCGGCCACCCTTCCCTTGGAGGAACTCGAAGAGGTCGACGGGAAGCAACTGGAATACGATGCCGAGAACCTGCGCGAAGCGGAGGACGTTGGTTGGGAAAGCGTTCTGGCTGCGCTGTCTCGGGTGGAGAAGCGAGAACTATTCGATGACTCGCTTGAAACCTACTACAGGGCCGTCACCCTGATCGACCGTCAAGTAAACGAATACGATCAATGCCTCGAAGCCTTCCAGAAACTGACCGACTCATGTAACCGGGAACGCACGCAACTCGCCGAGGCCCCAGAGAGGTTGGAGGAGGGACTGAATCTGAGAACCCTCGATTACCAGACCACCCGACACCTCGCCTCCATCGCCGCCTCGCCCAGCGCTCAACTTACGATAGAGGATCTCTTCAAGCAGGCCCATGGAACGCCGCTGCCCATCCCCGAACAGACCCACGATTGGGACAAGGACCACTGGGCAGACCGCCTTTTCGCTGCCGAGGCACGCGTTTGGGGACACCAGGCGTGGAGCAAGGCAACCCGGAAGCTCCTCTCGAAGCTGGGATTGGACGCCGAAATCGCGCGCTACGATCAGCACGAAGCCAAGATCGAGAACAAGATCGGAGCGCTCAAGACGCGACGGCAAGACCTACGCGTCGCCATCGCCGCGATACGCGCTGACTATTCCAAGGAAACTTACAAAGCCGCCTTCCGCACGCTCGTGTACCTCCTTCTGATTCCGATGCTGGCTTGGGTGATCGTTCGCATTGTGAATCGCTTCGCACGGCGGATCGAAGAGCGGGTGGTGGACGGAATGGCCCGTGACCGTCTCAACTATCACGAGCGTATGAAGACCCTGTCCAGCGTCACCCGCAAGACCGTGACGGTCGTCGTATGGCTGATCGCCGGTCTCTATCTGCTGCACGAACTCGGTACACCTGTTTCAACCATAGTGGCTTCAGCCGGTGTCTTGGGTTTGGCCTTTGCGTTTGGCGCTCAGACGCTTATCCGCGATTTCTTCCAGGGCTTTTTCATCCTGCTTGAGAATCAGTACACCATGGGAGATTGGATCAAGGTCGGCGACATCGGCGGCACGGTCGAGCGCCTGACGTTACGGGTCACGGTGCTACGTGATATGGAGGGCACGCTGCACTTCATTCCCAACGGCTCTGTCAACTCGGTTTCCAACATGACCCATGGTTGGTCGCAGGTGAAGATGGAAATCGGCGTCGGTTACAACGAAGACATCGAACGCGTGAGCGACGTGATCCTGGAGACCGCGACCGAAGTCTGCGAGCGTCCGGAGTGGAAGCACAAAGTCCTTTCGGCGCCCGTGGTGCCTGGGCTGCAAAGCTTCGGCGACAGCTCGCTCAATCTTCGTCTCGTCGTGAAGACCCAGCCCGGCGCGCAGTGGGGATTGGCCCGGGCACTGAGGAAACGCATCAAGGAGCGTTTCGACGAGGAAGGCATCGAGATTCCGTTCCCCCAAAGGGTGATCCACCACGTCAACACCGACAGCAGCAAGGCGCCGCAAGAAAACGCAGACCAAAAGGGGGGCGAACGCGGGAAATAAGGTCGCCTGGGAGTCGAATTAGGGGCCGATCCGCCCCGTTTTTGGGTGTGGGTAGGCCGATTGCGGGTCTCGCTATGATTCCGTGGCTTTTTTGTTCGTGTTGGTAATTTGACTATCGAACTATCTTGTCGTAGAGGGGGCAAAGAAATGCTGGGCTGTCGGCCTGATGTGCGTTAGCATCCTTCGGACAACGATGTGGGCCGCCGGTCTGGTCCTGGTGCGCACAGTGGATGGCGGCGCGGCCATCCGAGCGCTGCGGGCGGCGCTGCTGGACTAGCTAGTCCAGACAAACGTGAGATTCCCTGGTGAGTCACACAGGCATTCGGAAGGATCCGGCGCCGGCGCCCCGCCTGCGAGTTACTGAGAAAGGTATCTAACAGATGATAGCGACCGCCACGATTGCAGCGACAGACGTCCCCGCAGCCTCCACTCAGCCAACGCATCCTTTGGGATCGCGCGCTCGGGTGCTACTGAGCAGCGTGTTCGGGCCGTACGCTCAGGACGACGAATACGGCAGCCGGAAGATGAACCCCATGGAGCTGTATCACAACCAAGTGACGCGGGAACAGGGGGTTTTCTCTCTGCGGATGTTCCACCGCTCTTGGGGGCTGATGCTGATCCAAGCCAACATTGCAGCGCCATGTACGCTCTTGGATTTCCCCGACATGGACCGGTTCGTCTCCGAGATCACTACGAACGAGTACGACATTGTCGGCATCAGCGCGATCATCCCGAATGTCGAGAAGGTGCGAAAGATGTGCGAGCTCGTCCGCGAGCATCTGCCCGCAGCCACGATCGTCATCGGCGGACACGTTGCAAACATGCCCGACCTACCCACGCGGATCGACGCTGACCACATTGTGAGGGGCGAGGGTGTACGGTGGATGCGTCACTTTGTGGGTGACGACGTTACTCGAAAGATCGAGCATCCCAAGGTTCTGTCGGGCATCAACGCGCGCGTTATGGGTGTGGACCAGTCGGAAAAGCAGGGTGAAGTCGCGGCCACCTTGATCCCATCGGTCGGATGCCCCATGGGTTGTAACTTCTGTTCTACGTCGGCGATGTTCGGCGGAAAGGGCAGCTACGTTCATTTCTACGACACAGGCGACGAGTTGTTCGACGTCATGTGCGACCTTGAGGAAACGCTGAAGATTCAGTCGTTCTTCATCATGGACGAGAACTTCCTCATGCACCGCACGCGAGCGCTCCGCTTGCTCGAACTGATGAGCAAGCACGACAAGGCCTGGGCGACGTACGTGTTCACCTCAGCTCGCGTGCTGAGCGCATACACTATGGAACAACTCGTGGGGCTGGGTATCTCGTGGATATGGATGGGACTCGAAGGCAAGGACTCGCAATACGTCAAGAACAAAGACGTCGATACGCGCGAGCTGGTCAGCACGCTCCAGTCTCACGGGATTCGCGTGCTCGGCTCGACAATCATCGGGCTGGAAGACCACACGCCCGACAACATTGATGAAGCCATCGAATTCGCCGCGAGCCACGATACCGACTTCCATCAGTTCATGCTCTACACGCCGATCCCCGGAACGCCGCTCCACGCCGAGCACAAAGCGGCTGGCATATTGCTGGATCCCAACGAAACCTGTGAGGCAGACACTCACGGGCAATACCGCTTCAACTACCACCACCCGCACATCAAGAACGGCCTCGAGACCGAGTTCTTGCAGCGTGCGTTTCGCCGCGATTTCGAGCTCAATGGTCCCAGCATCAGCCGTCTGACGAAGACGGTGCTACGCGGATGGCTGCGTTACAAGAACCATCCCGAACAGCGGATTCGCAGGCGCTACGCGTGGGAGATTCGGGGGTTGGCTACCACATACGCCGGAGCTCTGTGGGCGACCCGCCGCTGGTATCGCAACGACCCCGCAGTGTCGGCGAGGATCACGCATACCCTCAAGGACATCTATCGCGAGTTTGGGCTGAAATCGCGCTTGGCGGCGTCGATCATCGGCCGCTACGTGCGATTTGCGATGACCCGCGAGGACCGTCGCTTGCGCGAAGGCTTGACCTACGAGCCGCCGACGTTCTACGAAATGAATCAGCTGGTTGCGGCAGCGAGTGCGTGTTGACGATCGTCCAATAACGATCCTCAGCCGCCAGCCAGAACCCCTCGTGATACTCTTGGCGGGGTCCCGCGCCTTGATTTGTGGACCTGAAGTGCAGATGTGGTAGAGTCTCACCGGTCGGGCGCGGCGGTATGCTAGGCAGATGCGGGTCGGAGACGCCTCTGCTGGTGAGCTTCATCACAAGTCGGCACGCAACGAGTGCCTGCTGATGTCCACCGTTCAAACGCGCCGGGATTGCGAGAAGGAGTGCACGAGCATGGAATTGCCGAAACGCACGAAGGGCGATGAGTATACTTCCACTGGCGAATACCCAGAGCTGCGTCGACGCATTAGGGCTGCCTCTGAGGGGCTGAGTATCCCAGCGGCGGTTGCTTACGCCTTCGACAATCGAACCCGCCTCGTGCCGTATTTCTACAGCAGCCATCGGATGGCGCCGGCCGGTGCTCGCGCCGTGGCGGCAGCCCTGTACGATTCGGGTCTGACCAAGACGCGCGTCGTTTTGCAACAGTGGACTCCGAACTTCCGACCCAGCCGTGCCAAGCTGGACGGCGAATCTCTGGAGATGCTGCTCGTTTCGAGCATGCAGATTCACGCGGAGCGCGCTTACCGGCTGATTGCCGATGCCTGCTCGCTCCCCCCGCAAGATCGCCCACTCATCCTCGGTGGAGGCCCCAAGGCGATCTACGAGCCGTGGGATCTGTTCGGCATCGGTGGCGATCCGAATATCAGCGCGGACGTTGTGGTGACCGGCGAGGAGTTCGTCCTCATGCAGCTCGTCGAAGTGCTGCTCGAATACCGTGGCGCGGGTGGTACGATGCGCGCAGCGTTTCACCTCGCCCGCGCCGACGGCGCGTTGGCGAGCATCCCCGGGCTGGTCTACCGCCAGGATGAAAGCTTCGATTCCCCGCTGGTGACAACGGGCATCCAAAGGCTGGTCAGGAACTTGGACGAGATTCCGCATCCGGTTATTGGGTATCAATTGTTGGAGCGTCCGCACCGCGGCAGGGAGCTGAGATCGCAACCGTTGGCTGCGTCGCGCATCTGGCGGCACTCGCCGATCGGCTCGCTGAGCATCTCTCATGGCTGCAAGTTCAACTGCGACTACTGCCCGATCCCAGCCTACAACCAGAAAACCTACCGCCACAAGAGCGGAGACCGCATCGTTGACGAGATGCGCCGGCTGCGCGAGCAACTGGGGATCCGGTTCTTCTTCGGAACTGACGACAACTTCTTTAACGACCGGTCGTCCGCCGAGCAGCTGTTCGACAAGATGGCCGTCGCCAAGATCGGTGGTAAACCGTTGCGGAAGATGGCTCGATGGGGCACGGAGGCGACGGAATTCGACACGTGGAAAAACCGCGATCTGCTGCCGGCCGCCCGGCTTTCCGGGCTGCGAGCCCTTTGGATGGGCCTTGAAGACATCACCGCGACACTCATCAACAAAGGCCAGTCCGTCAACAAGACGGAAGAATTGTTCGCGATGCTGAACAAGGTCGGCATCAGCCCGATGCCCATGATGATGCACCACGACGGTCAGCCGTTGCACTCGAAAGAGGGGCTTTACGGCCTTCTCAACCAGGTTAAGTTCCTGCGCAAGATTGGTGCCCAGGGCATGCAGGTCACCGTGCTCACGCCGGCGGTGGGAACGCGATCGTACGAAGACAACTTCGAGAAGCGTTCGGTCTTTGATGCCGTGGGTACCACGCCGCTGCTGCAGTACCAGTTCGACGGAAACAATGTCGTCGCCTCAACGCTACCGAAACCGTGGCGTACGCAGCTCAACGTGTTGATCGCTTACTGTTCGTTCTACAACCCCATCAACTTCGCCCGCATGCTGCTCAGGCCGGCCAACAGCGTTGGCCTTGGTGTAGTCTATCAAGTTGGCAGCATGATCGGCTTGGTCAAGACCGCCATTCACTCTGCTCGGTGGTCGTATCGTCTGTGGCGTGGCCCGATCACGCGGAGGGCTGCTCCGTCCCAGCCGAAGGCACCCATGATCGATGTCTCCCTGCCTGGTGATCAGTGCTCGCAGTCCGACGGTTCGACCGCAATCCCAGGATCTCGTCCGGTTGGTCCCGCCCCGGTTCGTGGAAACGCGTCCGACAAGCCCGCGACCGTTCCGTTGCGTGTAGGCACGGAGTCCCAGGGCAAGATTTCGGCCTCCGGATAGCCGATCGACGTGCGGCTTGCCTCATTGATTCCTAGTGATACAATCCTTTCAGATGCTTCTGAAAGGATAGTACATGGACACCTCGCTTCTAAGTCAATCCAGATCACTGTTCATCCGCCGCTGGGGAGAAATGGCAGCCAGCTGGGGAATCAGCCGCACAATGGCGGAGATTCACGCACTGCTGTTTATCTCCAATCAGCCGCTGTGCACCGACGATCTCATGGACGAATTGCAGGTCTCACGCGGAAACGTCAGCATGAACCTGCGACAGTTGGTGACATGGGGGCTTGCGGAGCGCGTTCACCATCGCGGTGATCGCAAGGAGTATTTTGTGGCCGAGAGCGACGTCTGGGCGATGTTCGAGATCATCTCCCGAGAACGCCGCCGCCGCGAAATCGAACCCATCGTCGAGACCATCGACCGCTGCCGCAGCATGCTCAAAGAGGAGCTAAAAGGGCTCAAAGGTGATCGTCGCCGAGAGGTCGAACAGTTTCGACAACGCCTCGACGACATGCAAGAGTTCCTCTCGCTGGTCAACTCCCTGTTCAATCTGCTGGTCAAGGTCGGTAAATCGAAGGTGGGCGACGTGATGAAAACGCTCGGACGATTCGCGCACTGAAACGACCGGGCAGAATGAACCAGGAATTCAGGAGTCTGAATTCTGGACCTGGGGACTTCCGCGAAAGATGCGGCGGGCCATCTCGCCCAACAGCATCCAACCGAACAACGTGTTGGTCACCAGATAGCGTCGCCACATTCGACGCGGCTCTTGGACCACACGGTACAGCCACTCCATCCCGAAGCGCTGCCAAAGAGCGGGGGCCCGCTTGGTCTTGCCGGCCACCACGTCGAAGGCGCCACCCACGCCGTGACAGACCGCGACACCCAACTCCTCACGCCACTGCGCCAAAAAGATTTCCTTTTTCGGCGGGCTCATGGCCACGAACAGGATGTCGGCCTTGGCGTCGTGGATCGCGGAGACAATCGCGGGCTCCTCGTCGGGTTTGTAGAATCCGTTGCGACGCCCAGCCACCACAACGCCGGGGTAGAGCTCTGCCACTCGCGCTTCGACGACGCGCGACACTTCCTCCGTCGCACCGAGCAGATAAACACGGTAGCCGCGACTCTGGCCGTCTCGCAACATGGCGTGCATCAGATCGATCCCGGGGATACGTTCCGGCAGCTTGCGCCCCAACAGGCGCAGAGCCCAGACCACCGCGATGCCGTCGGCCAGCACGATATCGCACGCGTCCATGGCCATTAGCAAGGCGCGGTCTCGGTGCATGTTGACCGCCTTGGCTGCGTTCACCACGCCGATTAGCAGGCGGTCACCCCCGCCGATGGCACGTTCGACCATCGCTAGTGTGTCAGCCATCGACACTGCATTGACGCCAATGCCGAACAGGCGGTAGATCGGTCTTTCCGGCGCGGCGGGCACGGGTCAGCACCCCGTCCAGGTTTTGACGCGCTGCGGATCAAACGCGTGAAGAATCCAACCCAAATGATAAGGCCGGCACTCATAGTCGATGAATCCGGGGCGAAAGAACGAGTCCACGCCCGGCGCTCGCAACGCAGGGTGCACTCGGCTTGCGGCTGCCTGCATCCCGCGGGCCATCTTGCTTGGCTCGTGTCGGGCGACCTTTCGCCAGATGAGGTCCGCTTGGGGGTCGATCAGTGATCGGCCGGCAATCTCCGGCGCCGATAGCAACCACTTGATGCCCCGTGAGATTGCCTCGCTCGAATCGACTCCGCACGCATCCTGCAACGCGAACAACGCCATCGGCGCCATCGAGTCCTGATGCACGGAATACACCGGGAAGCCCTCGACCACACGCCCGCCACGGGCGTCGAAGTGCCACCACCACTGCCCGGCAGCGCCTTGGTTGTCGACCATGTGCCGACCCGCGCACTTCGCCGCGGCGATGGCCGCTTCGTCCGCGGTCGCGCGATGGAAGTAAGACAAAGCTTGCACCGGATAGACCATGTCCGCAAAGCACGAGACGTGGCCACGCAGGAATGGCTTGGGCACACTGTTGGGCCAGTGTGGAAACACTCCCGAGGATTCAGTAAACGAGCCAATGAGTCGCTTGGCGACGCGCGCGGCGAGGTCCGTGTCACCGACGATCTGCGGCTTTGCGGTCAGGGCGGTCAGTGCCCAGGCGACCTCCACCGTCGGATGTTGGCCCCGAACCGGATCCAACGAACGCAGTCTGTCGAAGGCGGCGTCGGCGTGCGCGCAATCGTGCAATGCCGCAGCCCAGAGTGTCAAGGCGACGTCACCGAGGTTGTCGACGGTGTCTATGTCGGAAAACAACCGATCAAGCACCGTCGCGGCGCCGGCGTCTCCCAGGACGGACTGCACGACCGCTTCAGGTTCCGTGGCCAATCCGATCAGCGCGATCGCGGTGTACCGTCGGCTGACGCCCTCCGCTTGGTCGCCATGCGGACCGCGTCGGATGCAGTGGCAGAACAAGTGTTGATCGGGCAAGTACATGCGCGCGAGCGCCCGCACCGACAGTGC
>JAJDDU010000448.1 GCA_029260155.1 Phycisphaerae bacterium
ACCACGCCCCCCCCCCGCCCGAGTCCTCTTGCAAACGTGCAAGCACTCCCACCGAAGTCGTTGGTCATTGCGTTCGGAATGACCGGAACGGCTCACGACGCACCCATCCCATCTTTATTGGGATGTACCCATTCGATCGACCCGGCCGATGACCTTTATTGTGGGACCACGACGGCTCAGCTAGAATGCGGGGGCTCGAAAGCGTCCCGGCGACGATTGGCGACTTCGTTTACCTTTCGGCTGACAGCTGATGGCCATGGAGAAAGAAATGCCGCTGCGATACGTGACCGCAATAGTAACGGTGTTCGTGCTTGCGTCGATGTGTGGCTGCCGACAGGACGCGACGGTCGGGATGTTCTCGGAATCGCTGTGGAACCCGTTCGGTCTCGATCCGCTGTTCGGCATCGAGCAGGAGCCGATCCGAATCGGCGTCGTTTGCGACGATCGGAGTGTGTGGGACGTGCGTTCCTGGTGGGATCTGCGTGACAAGACGCCGTGGTCCGAGCTTCGCGCGGCGCTTGCTTGGGATGCGGGCAGGCCGGTGCAGGTCGTACAACTGAAGCCGTTCCAGGTGGCCGCGCAGCTGAAGTCCGGCCGACTCGAATTCGCGATGCTTAGCGATGCCCAACTCGACGACATGAGTAAGGACCGTGATGCCTGCGTCATCATCGCCCGAGCCGATGCAGTGAACAGAACAGGGCTGGTTGTTGCGTCGGCCAAATCGGACATCGCGTCCATTACGGACATAGCCGGCAAGCGATTTGCGTTCGGGCCGCGCGGCGATCTTGAGCTCCACTACGGTGCTGCCAAAGTGTTGAATGACGGTGGCGTGTCACTCGAACAAATCCAACGCGAGATCCTGCCTGTGGCGGCGCTGCAATACCACCTCAATTCTCTGGAAGTGGCCAAGGAGGTCGCCTACGGACTAACGTCGGTCGGGGTGATCGCGCGGGCCGATTACGATCGATATCCGGAAACCGGCGGGCAGTTCTTCCCTCTCAGTTTCAGCAAGGACCAGTTTAGGATCCTCGGAGAAACACTGCCGATCAATTTCGGGCCATTCGTCGCTTCTGTTGAAACGGAACCGGAACTTGTTTCGAAAGTCCGGTCATTTCTCACGGCGGCGGCCGTCAAGAGCCCACGCGTTACCGAATCGTTGGGGATTGCGGCGTTTAACGGCGTGAACGTCTTGCCAGAAACCGGGTTATAGCTGCACCGGCACTTTGGTATGAACCGGCGATCTGGCACTTTTCTTGCGATCTCGGTCGTGGTCGCGTTCGCGGCGGTTCCGCGTTCCGCGTACGCACAATCAGCCCCCACCGCGGATGCGGAGGTCGCGCGTCTGATCGAGCGCCTCGGGTCGGGTTCCCACGCCGAACGTGTTCAGTCGACAGAACGACTCATCTCCGTAGGACCGCAGGCCAAGGACGCGCTTCTCAAGGCGGCAGGTGACGACGATTTCGAGATCGCGCTCCGGGCGCGCCGGCTTTTGAAACTCATGGACGAGCTTCTCTTCGCTGGTGTTGCGGTCGAGTTGCAGGCCTCCAAAACGAGCATCGCGTGGTCGGATGAAGTTGCTCTGGAGCTGCGTTTGCGCAGCACCACGGACCACGCCGCCCGACTGCCCTTCGAAGCGCCTCCCGCATCGAACAGTCCGCAAGATCGACTCGCGCAGGTCTCGGCGCTGCTCGATCTTGCCGACTTCCTCGTCGTCACCAATTCGGACGGGAGGATTATCCCGCTTCACGTCGACGACATCGGCGAGGACCAACGGCTGGTCGCCGCTGTCAACCGTCGCGTTGACGACCCGCCGGGTACGACGCTCCCGTCGCGATCTGCCTGCGTCTATCGCTTCGAGCGATTCAATCGTGGTTGGGCACGCTACCGTCTCTTGCGCGGGGGCGCCTATCGCGTGCAATTTGTCTATCAACCGGAGTGGGACGATCCCGAGATGCGCAATGCGGGCGTGGGCAGGGTCGCCAGCGAGCCCGTCACCATCACCGTCACGGAACCTGCTCCCGAGAATGTGTGTCGCAGCCACCGTGCGGCGAGTCTCGCAATCGCCGTCGCCGGCGCCGAGTTTGTCGCGACACTGACCAATCACGACGACATGCCCGTGTGGGTCAATCTCAACATTGCTTCCAGACGCCCACCCCCGTTCGGCGACTTGCGTTGGTCCGTGGAACGCAAAGGGAAGGTCGAAGAGTTGTCCGATGGCGTTGGTTCCGCCGTGCCGATTTTTTCTCGTGATCGGCTTCGTGAGCTCGCCCCTGGCGCGAGCATCGAGATCGGCCGCCTGCCGCGGGCGTCCGCCACGCCGCTCGTCGACTGCGAGATTGTTGCAGCCCACACGAACTTGACGTCTCGCGCGTGGCAGATCCAGAGCGCCGAGTCTCTGGCGGGCCATCCGAAGACACTCCAAGCCCTCAAGAAGGCGCTTCCGGACCGGATCTTGACCACGGCGCTTCGAGCGCGCATCCCGTGCGATTCCGCCGCGCCGCCGTCCGAATAAGCGACTGTTTTCCGGACAGGTCCAACGTCGGCGTGCTCCCAAGGATGGCCTCCGCACTATTCGCGGACTCGTGAAAATCGCATAGACCGGCCCCGATCATTGGCCTATAAACGAGAGAATGCAGACCTCGGATCACGCGACGCGATACGAAGAGCCCCAATTCGTCGCCCAGAGTTCGGAGATGCTGCGACTGCTCGATCTCGTGACACGCGCGGCCGGCTCGGAAGCCACGGTGCTAATCCAGGGCGAAACCGGAACCGGCAAGGAACTCATCGCCCGCACCCTCCACCGTAAGAGTCCGCGGCGCGATGGGCCGTTTGTGGCCATCAACTGCGGGGCGTACACCGACAGCCTGCTCGCCTCTGAACTCTTCGGGCACAAGCGTGGGGCCTACACCGGGGCGGTTTCCGATCGTGCGGGGATTTTTGAAGCTGCTGCGCGCGGTACCGTTTTTCTGGATGAGATCGGCTCCATGAGCCCGACCATGCAGATCAAAGTGCTTCGCGTCTTGCAGGAGCGTGTCATCACGCGGGTCGGCGCCTCGGAAGAGAAATCGGTTGACGTGCGGGTGGTGGCTGCCACCAACGCGGACCTCGCCGAACTCGTGCGCAGCAAGGAATTCCGTGAAGATCTCTACTATCGCGTCAAGGTCATCGCCTGTCGTATTCCGCCCTTGCGACAGCGACGCGACGATATCAAGCCGCTCATGGAACATTTTCTCGCGTTCTTCTCGCGCGCCAACGAAAGGCAAGACATTTCGCTTGCACCGTCGGCCGAGCGCATCCTGCTTGATTACAGCTGGCCCGGCAACGTCAGGCAGCTTCGCGCCGAGATCGAACAAGCCGTCGCCATGGCTGACAGTGGGGCGGTCATCGAACCGGAGCACCTCTCCGAAGAGCTTCGATTCGACAATGCGGCACAATCGCCGCTGCCTCCCAGGAGTGACGCGGGCGTGGCACTCGATGGACAGCCCGCATCGCCGAATCCCTCGGCCGCGACCTACAAGGAGCTTTTGGACGCCTGGACGCGTGACGTCGTCGCCGAGCGATTGGCGAGTTGCGGGGACAACATCACAAAGACGGCCCAATCCCTGGATATCTCAAGATCGACGCTGTACGCACTCTTGAAGAAATACGGAATGCACGGAAAAGATGCGTAAGCCCGCGGACCCATGAATTCGGTCGCGCGCTCAAACGGCAGACAACTGCGCCCGAGTTGCGGGCGCGCAAGCCACCGGCGGCTAGGCAGCGAACGCCTACCCCCCAAACGCTGGACCCCTTTGCCAAGCGAGGATCTCAGGTGGTGCCTGCATAAGAGCTTTGGTTACAGCATGTTACGACGCCTCAAGCTCGGCGCGGTGGGGGGCGAGATTTTGAATGTGCGCTGGAACCGAGTATGCTGGCGTAATTGGGAAACGAAGTCCTGGTATTGCACTATGGGTCGTGGTGATGACGGGGAAACGGAGGTAAGAATGTTGCCGCAGAGAAAAGCGATATGGGTGCTCTCTAGTACGCTACTGGTGCCAGCGATCTTATGCGTATCAAATGCGCGGGCAGAATCTGAAGTTCAGGAGAATCACGGCGTGTTACGGGTTCCTCACGGTTACGTCCCGGCCGCCCGGAGGTCGACCGGCGAGGGAGGCGCACCCGAAGTGGGTGACACCACGACCTCGTGTCAGGAGAATCCGGACAACGACGCGATCGAGGGCATCATCTGTACGTTCGCCGACCTGACCGCAGTAGGTCTCGGCGACGATCCCGTTCCACTGTCGCTGTCCATCGCTGACAACTTTGAGGTCGAATCCAACGGGCAACTCACCGGGGTCACTTGGTGGGGATTCATGGTCGAACGCGCAGGCCCGGGTGCAGTGAATGACTGCACGCTCAACATCGCTCCATCTGAAAACGACTTGTGGAGCATCCGGTACTACACTGACGATGGTTTTGGATTTCCCGACCCAGAAGGCATCATCGCTGAGTTTGAGGTCGCCGGGACCGATCCTGGATTCACGCGGATTGACACCGGTGAGGATCCCTTTGGGCTGGTTTCGAAGATGGAGATTCATTATGACTTTCCAGAGCCCCTCCCCATTTTGTGCGGCGTGAATTATCACGCCGAAATCTACAGCAACTACACCTTCAACGACTGCTACTATTGCTGGCAACCGGCTCCTCCGGGAGACGCCAGATCCCTTCAAACTGATTTCGACCCCGATACGGAGGATCTGCCGAACTACGATGTGAAGGATGAGAACATCTACGACATGTCCTTGTGTCAGGACTTTGAGCCAGCCGGGGCGGAAGCGAATCTGCCAAGAGTTGCACTTTCCCTGGTGCGCCCCCCGGACGTTGAAACCGGTTGCTGCGAGATCCGGTATACGGTTGAGAACGGGAACTGCGTTGGCCTCGGCGCGATTCAGACTTTCTTCGTGGCGTTCGCGAAAGGGAACGCGTCGAACGAGTGCGAGGATCTGATGTCCATCTCCGCTCCGAATGGGTGGAACGTTGCGTTCTGTGAGGAGTGGTCCTCGCAAGGCCGATCGGTTTACAGATTCAGTGGCGGATCGCTCGGCGAGCTTCAATCAACTTCTGGCATGATCAGAACGCGGGTCAATGGTCCAACAGACATCATCCTTGATGCCAATAACGCCGTCCCAGCCTTTGGGATTCGCGCGTGGGCGTCAGACGATATCCTCGCCGGAAATGCGTGCGGGACGGGGCAATTCGGTCCGCTGGTCGGTGAAAACGGCGAGTGGGGCGAAGGGCGAAATGTTCTTTGTCCGTTCGCGCCGATTCCGTCGATGTCGACGCCTGGGAAGGGGTTGCTCGTGCTGCTTGTTGCCGGCGGCGGACTCTTCTTGGTGATCCGGTCTCGCACGACCCCGGCTGCGCAGACGATCTGAGAAGCGTGTCGAGACAATTAGCATGCGGCGGCCCTCCGGCAAGGTTTTCTTCGTCCGAGGGCGGTTGTGTCATGGGACGCTGGCAGGCCCTCGCGGTCCGTACTGGTATTCAAGGTCCAAATCTGGCGCTCGCCGCAGGTACACAAACGTACACTCCCCGGACAGCAGCGCCCGAAAATTGGACACATTCGCGTGGTTGCACATTGGAGCCGCGATGACGGGTCCCCCGGACGTAAGCATAGGGCGACGTAACTAGGGACTAGAAAACGGCTTACGATCGTATCGGCGATCGCTGGGTTGACGTTGCCGCGGGGCGTATCGCTGGCACATAGATTGCGAGGACTAAACCGTCCCGTAGTCGAGGTGGGTGGTCCGCTTCGGCTGTGAGCCTGGATAGACAGGGGCCGTTGGGACTGACTCTGGAGCGAACAATCCGAAATGGCGAAGCTCCGATACTGGCTTCTGGGCAGCGTGGCGGCGACGGTGGTTGCGTCGGTGGTCTACGCTTGGGTGGC
>JAJDDU010000449.1 GCA_029260155.1 Phycisphaerae bacterium
CGCCGGCGCAAGCGGCGGGTTGGCATGGATGGCAACAGCATGCTCTTACAGACTGTAATCGACACATTGAAACTGGGGGCGCCTGGGGATCTGACGATCACCGGCCTGTGTGTCAGCCTCGCCCTCGGCGGAGTGCTGTCGTTCGTCCTGGCTTGGCACTACCGGCGCTACGGTCGAACGATGACCAACCGAGCCATGCTCGCACGGACATTCCCGCTACTGTGCCTGACGACCATTCTCATTATTTCCGTGGTCAAGTCTTCGCTTGCGCTGTCGTTGGGTCTGGTCGGCGCGTTGTCGATCATTCGGTTTCGCACGCCGATCAAAGAGCCGGAGGAGCTGGCGTATCTATTCCTGACGATCGCCATGGGGCTCGGGCTGGGCGCGAATCAGGTCTGGGCGACGGTGGTTGCCTCGGTCGTCATCATGGGGATGCTGGCGATTCGCGAGACGATCAGCCGTGAGAAGAAGGGGCACAATCTGTATCTCAATATTGAAGTGCCCAACAAGAGCAACAAGGCTCAGGTGTTCTCAAGAATCACCGAGGCCCTTGCGGAACACGTCACTGTGGCCGACATGCGGCGTCTCGATCAGACAGAAGGTGTCCTGGCGGCGACGTTCTACATCGACTGCGCGAACCAAGAGAGCTTGGTCGGCGTGATGGAACGTATGCAAAACGAGTTTGACGGCGCGTCGATCAGCTTCGTTGAGCAGGGCAACGTTCTCGGGGGGTAGTCCGGCCATGATCGTGGTTCAAGCCGATCGCCGTCGTCGTTCCGCGGCACGCGCCGGGGGCGGGGGGCGGTCGTTCCGTGGTCGCTTGGCGCGCTGGGTGCTTGCGTTCTGCGTTCTCGCGGCGATGGTCGGGGGCGCGTTCGCGGCCGGCGCGGTGATGTATCGGACGGGGCGACTTAAGGAGTTCAAGGTCTGGTATTCTCCTCGCGCGCTGCCCAACTACCTCCGCTCGTTTGCGGCGACGAACGATCTGCCGACGGTCCGTCTGGATGTGAAGTTCAAGCACTTGCTCACGCTTCGGGCCAAGCGCGATGCGGCTGTAGCGCGGGGGATTCTCTTTTCCAGCGACGCGGACTACGTCCCGGCGGCGATCCGTTTCGAGGGGCGAACGCTGTCCACAAAGATACGGCTCAAAGGCGACTGGACCGATCACCTTGAGACCGATCGGTGGTCCTTTCGCGTGCACGTCAAAGGCGGCGAGCATCTCTTTGGCATGCGCCGTTTCTCGCTGCAAGCCCCCGCGACACGGAACTACCTCAACGAGTGGTGCCTATTGGAACACTTGAGGATTGAGGGAGTCATTGCGCCACGGTATCGATTTGTCAACTTGATTGTCAACGGTGACGCCAAGGGTCTGTATGCGGTCGAAGAGAGTTTTTCCAAGGAGTTACTCGAATCTCAGGAGCGATTGGATGGCGTCATCGTCAAACTGGACGAAGGTGACTTCTGGCTTCTGGCCGACGAAGTGCATCAGCATCCCAACGGGATGAACCTAAACGTAGTCGAGCCAATCGATTTCGGCAACGCACGCCTCGATTCGTTTCGAAACCGGCGGATCGATCGCGACCCCGCCATGCGTGATCAACGTGCGGCTGCGTTTCGACTTCTCAGAGGGTTTCAGACGCGGGCATTGAAGGCTTCGGAAGTGTTCGACGTCGAGCTCTTGGCGAAGTTCATGGCAGTGTACGATCTTTGGAGCGTGGAACACGGAATCCGCTGGCACAATCTCCGCTTCTACTACGACGCGATTACCAATCGTCTAGAGCCGATCGGATTCGACGCGCAAGCGGGAATGCCCAAGCGTGGCTTGCAGTCATTGGCGGAAGGGTCCGAGCCTCCGCTTTGGACCGTCGTCGCCATGGAAGATCCGTTGCTGGCGGCAGCGTACGCGGCGGCGCTGCAGCGCATGTGCGAGACTGCGTATGGCGAGGATCTCCGCCGACGGCTGAGCGACGAGCATGACCACTACCTTGGTCTGCTGCATCGCGAAGCGCCCGCGCTTGCGGCGCCGTGGCCTGGGTTGGCGGAGAAACAGGCCTACGTGCGAAACGTCTTGTCGCCACCAAGTACACTGGTTGCCTACGCAAGCCTCACGAGCCCGACAAACGTTGCGAGCATTCGCTGCGAGCTGGGAAGTGTGTTGACCCTTCCGGTGGAAGTTGTCAGCATTCGCGGCGGAGACGGACAGGCTGTGGAGCCGGGTCGCGCGCTTGCACACGATGACACAGTCGGCTTGCAAATGGAAGACGGGGCGCGCGTCGTATTGCCGCGTCGCCGTCGCAATGCAGCGCTTCGTCTGACTCGGTTCGATATTCCCCTGGAAGCACTGCGGGCCGAGGGCGGTCAAGACCCGATCGAGCGGATCATCATCGAATCGAGAATCCTCGGACTGGATGCAGTCTATACCACGGAGGTCGCGGTCTCGTCGGCAATTGCGCAGACGGGTCCGGACATACCGGAGCAGCCGACCGTCCAAGGGGCACTGGCACGCCATCCGTTTCTCGAACGTTCCGAAGGGGAGCACGTTCTCGCGGTGAAACCCGGCACGTGGGCAGTCGAGGGCGACTTGGTTCTGCCCCGCGGAATGGGGCTTCGTGCCCGTGGCGGCGTCGTTCTGCGGTTCGGACGCGACGCGATGCTCTACGCCAACGGCCCGCTCGATCTGAGTGGCGATAAGGGCGAGCCGGTCGTCCTCAAGTCGCGCGACGACGAATGGATGGGCATTGCAGTGATCGATGCGAATGGTCCGTCGTTTTTGGAGAACGTCGAGATTCACAGTACCGCCGGCGTGCACCGCCCAGGCTGGCTGCTGACGGGAGCTACTCTGTTCTATCGCAGTCCAGTGACTATTCGCAAGTGCCGGTTCTTGAAAACGCGAGCCGAAGACGCGCTCAATATCAAACGAACGCGCTTCGAAATTAGCGAAACCGAATTCACTCAGTGTGCGTCAGACGCGCTGGACGCGGATTTCTGCACAGGTGTCATTCGCGATAGCTCCTTTAGCGACATTCTCGGCGATGCGATCGACATCAGCGGCAGCAACATCTCGATCACAGGCGTTAGATTGCGCGATGTCGCGGATAAAGGAGTGTCCGTCGGGGAAAACAGCGTGTTTACGGCGATTGACACTAAGGTGACGCGCGTTGGGATCGCCGTGGCCAGCAAAGACCTGTCAGCTACACGATTGCAAGACTTCGAGATCGTGGGGGCCTCTGTGGGGTTGGCGTGTTTTACCAAGAAACCGGAATACGGCCCGGCATCGATCGTTGCTCGAAATGTCACGTTCGTTGATACCGCGCAGCCAATGCTCGTACACACGGGTTCTACGATTGAGCTCGACGGGGAAACCGTGCTCGGCTCTCAATTGGACGTGAAGCGCCTCTATGAAGCCGGCATTTTGGGCAACTGACGGGCAGAAAAGAAAACGGGGACTGTGGACAGTTTGCTTATGCTGGCGAACGGCTATTCTCGATGTCAAACAGCAAGCGTCTTTCGCTTCCAGTGGTTGGTGGTGTCTGGATTGCTATTGGCGACGATCGTCTCGAACACCGGCGCGACGGAGACTGCACCGAGCGTCACATTCGCAGTAATAGGACACGTCTACCCCGGAGTCGAGTGGCCGGAGATCTTGCGTGCGGCGGTCGAGCAAATCAACGAACTCAACGTTGACGCCGTATTCCTTCTGGGCGACTTGGTACGTACCGGAACCGAAGCTGACTGGAGTGCGCTCTTGCATCTGCTCGGGAAACTGAATGCTCCGTGGCACGCTGTCCCGGGCAACCATGACATCAGTACGGCGGAGGGATTGCGGAATTGGACAGTGAACATTGGCGAGCAACTCCACGGGGCGATGGAGATCAATGGCTATCAGTTTCTCTTGGTCAATTCCAACGCGGGATCGGATTCAGAGCGGCGAGGGCCCGGTATCGACGAGTCCCAGCGCGCCTTTCTGATCGACAACTTGGGTCGGTCGGAGTCGTATCACGGCACGTTCGTAATGTTGCACCACATTCTGTGGCTACCCGAAAGTGAACTGACGAATCGGCGTTATCCGCCGACGCGTTGGCACGAGCAAATCGCCCCGCTGTTTCGCGGCGTCGTGGACGGCGTTTTCGCGGGGGACATCGAATCTTACTTTCGAACCGAAGACGATACTCTCGACCTCTATGCGGTCGGTTGGCCACTTACGGGTCGGTTGATCGACGATCGCCGGGAGCCGCATGAGCACATCTATCTGCGAAAGCCGTTCATTCTCCTCGCACGGTGCAATGAAGACAGTATGCAGGTCGAGCCTGTCGCTGTCCGCTGCGACATTCACTCGGATTTGTTTGACACGGCCCGATGGGAGAGTAGCGCTGTCAATCGGTGGTCGGTGGTCGGAATGAAGATGCTGATTCGGAAGCACATTGAGGCTGTACTACTTGGTGCGTCCGGTGCGTTCTTCGTGGTTGGGGCAATGGCTGCGACAATGCTCCGGCGGAGAGGGATGACGAAGCCAGAGGAATCGGCGCCGTGAGCGAGACGCGCAATGAAATCAAGATGCTTGCCGAGCGCATCGCATTGCCACAGGTTCGCTCGTGGTTGCGTCTGCATCCGGCTGGTTTCTACGAACTCTACCCGTCTCGAAGGGTGAACAACGTCTATTTCGATACACCGGGACTTGCGTCCTTCGAGGAAAACCTGTCCGGTGTGGCGGCGCGCGTCAAGCTGCGCCTGCGGTGGTATGGATCGGAATTGTCGGATGTTCGTTGTACGGTTGAGATGAAGTGCA
This sequence comes from Phycisphaerae bacterium, assembly GCA_029260155.1. Lineage (GTDB taxonomy): Bacteria > Planctomycetota > Phycisphaerae > UBA1845 > UBA1845 > OFTM285. The sequence goes on from JAJDDU010000449.1 coordinate 4,787, forward strand.
AGCAGGCCCTCGATGGCTGGAAGGTCTCGCACAAGCTCGAGACACCGCTGGATTTGAAGAGCCAAAGCTGGGCGCAGATCGCGCAAGTCTTGCGCTCGGAGCTTCCCGAAACGATGCGCCTGCGTTTGGATTTCGCCAACCGGCCGGTGCTGATCAATCGATACACACGTGCCTATCAGCAGTCGGCGGACGGGACGGTGCGGGTGACCGTGGACTCTGACCAGGAGGTCTTTGCGCAGCGTGTGACCGGGCGGCCGAACATCTCGAATACGGTCCCCTTGCGTGATATGGTGATCGTCGAAGCCAAGGCGAATCATTCCGACATCATGCGATTGGCTGACATCGTTTCGGCCTTCCCGTTGCGGGTTTGCAAGGTTTCCAAGTACGTGCAAGGCGTCGAAGCGATACTCGGGCATTGATGGCCGTTCAGGGGCTACCAGGATCGGTCGCGCTTCGCTGTTCGTTCAAGACGTTTAACAGATCCGGGCGATCCCAGGCCTTGTACAAGTCTTCGAGTGCCTCGCGGGCCCAGGACGCTTTCGGATGGTCCAGGCGGATCAGGTTCGCATGTCCCGCCAACAGGTGGCTCTGAGCTTCATCGAAGCGGCCTGCGCCGGTCAGACAAAGCCCGAGCGAAGTTCGCCGGAAATACAGGTAGGGGTGGTCTGGCGAAAACGCGGCGGGTATGACTTCCACTACTTGCAAATGAACGTCGATTGCTTCGTCGAATCTTCCCTGTCGGAGCAGGTTCATGCCGACATTGCCGAGGCTAATGGCGGCCCCTCGGCTTTCCGGTCCCGATGTCGCGCAGTAAATCGGCCTCGCGATTGCATTCCTCAGCGGTCTCGAAATCCCCCGTCGATGACGCGGCGTAGGCCACCAAGCTCAGCGTGAACGCAATACGCTCGTGGTTTTCCGGAAGTAGCTGCCGCAGCATCGCAAGCGCTCGCTTTGCGTACTGTAGAGCGCCTTGTAGATCTTCTTGCTTGAGGCGAACGCGTCCGATCTGTTGGAGCGTGTCAGCCACGTCCGAATGCACATCTCCGAAAAGCCGCTGCCGGATGGCGAGTGCGTCCTGGGGAAAACCCTCCGCTTCCTCAAGCTCGCCGAGCATGATGAGAATGGCTCCCAGATTGTGCAGGGATTCGGCAACATCGATGTTCTCCTTTCCGAACTTCTCAGTGCGAATCGCCAGCACCTCCCGATGCATGGCCACGGATTCCTTAAGCCGTCCCGCATTGTGAATCACGTTTGCGATATCGTTGAGGGTTTCGATGTAGAGATTTCGATGAACCTGCCCTGTCTGCGTCAACATGTTCGCCACCCGGCGATAGAGTGTTTCCGCCTCGTCATACCGGCCCGCTTGATACGCCACATCTCCGAGACTGTTCAGGGTGAGCGCGATGGCAAACGAATCCGCATCGAGAGTGTTTTCCTGGATGCCCAGTTGGGTATGGAGCAGGTCCCGGGCCACTTCAAACAAGTGTTTCCGCAGCGCCGTCTGCGCAAGTTCGCGGCGCGGCGTGAGCGTTTCCTTGTCCTCTACGCCGTGCAGTTCGGTAGACAACTCCAACGCACGGCGGAGATGGAGTTCGGAGGCGTCGTAATCGCCTAGGTTTCGAAGGATCCTTCCCAGAGCTGTGCGGACCAGAATCTCGATGTCGGGATCTTCTGAGAATGCGCCCTCGATACTTGCGGCTGCGTCGTCCAGCATGTCGACCACGCTTCGGTCGAACGCGGCGCCGGAGCGTGGATCGGCCGATCCGAACAGATCATCTATGAGGAACGCGTTCAGAGCGGCAACACGTCGTGCCTCACGCCCAGCCTCGTCGCGCTGAATGGCCGCCTGCCACGCAAACCACGAAGTGGTGGCCAGTCCCGCGATCAGAATAACGAACATGCCAACAAGGCCGGCGACCAGTCCCCGATTGCGCCGCGCGAACTTGCCCAGTTGGTACATCGCGCTCGGCGGTCGAGCGATGATCGGCTCACTGGCAAGATACCGCTTGATGTCCGCGCCGAGTTGAGCGGCCGACGCGTACCGCCGCGACGGGTCCTTTTCCAGCGCTTTGGCGACAAGTGTTTCGACGTCACCGCGGTAGGCGCGATCGATCGAACTTAGCGACGTTGCGTCCTGATCGCAGATGATGCGCATCGCTTCCGGAACCGACTTGCCCTTGATGTCGTATGGCGGCCGCCCGACTAGAAGCTCGTACAGGACAACGCCGAGAGAATACACATCCGACCGTGCGTCGATTTGGGTCGGGGCGGCGCGAACTTGCTCCGGACTCATGAACGGCAAGGTGCCAATGAGTTGCCCGGCGTCCGTCTGCATGGTGGTGACCAGCATCTCCCGATCCATCGCACGGGCCACGCCAAAATCGAGGATTCTCGGTCGCCCCGATTTGTCTACGAGTATGTTGCTTGGTTTCAGGTCCCGGTGAATGACGCCCTTCTCGTGGGCATACTGAACGGCGTCGCAGATTTTCGCGGTGAGTTCGAGGCGCTGTCGCATGGTGAGGTGATGGCGCGCGGCGTGCTCGCGGAGTTCGGCACCGTCCACGTACTCCATCGCAAAGAACGGCCGCGCGGTGGCGTGACCGTCCTCCGTTTCGACGTCGGCGACGCCGGCTTCGTAAACACAGGCGATACCAGGGTGTTGCAGCTGTCCAAGAACGTGGTCCTCTTGGCGGAATCGACGCAGCAGCGCCCGCGAGTCCTGCCTCGAACGCATCAGCTTCAGTGCCACGGTGCGCCTGGGATTATCCTGCCGTGCCAAGTACACAGAGCCCATGCCGCCCTCGGCGATGAGTTCTTCGACACGATATTGCCCGACGCGTACGGGCAACTCGCCGGCACCGAATTCCGATCCGGCAGCCGCTGCGCCACGAACAAGCTCGGCACCGATGCCGAGATGTTCGTCGGCAAGCGCACCGGACTCGTCCTGATCGTGGTCGAGTAGCACCTCCACCTCGGCCCGCAATTCATCGTCACCGGCGTATGCTTCGTCGAGACACGCGGCCCAGTCACACGCCGGTAGACGCATCGCCGTTTGTAGGATTTCGCTAACCCGCTGGTAACGTTCGGGCGTTATCACGACGTTTGGCTGCCCAGTTCTCGCCGAAGCCAAGCCCGTGCGGTACGCCAATCCAGTTCCACGGTCCGGCGCGAAACCTCCAGGATTTCCGCAACCTCGCCGATATTCAGACCTGCCAGGAAGCGCAGCTCCACGATCCGAGCGTGTCGCTCGTTCAATTCGGACAGACGGGCCAACGCCGCGTCGAGCGCGACGAGGTCGATTGTGGACGTCACGATCGGGGAATCAGCCTGTTCGATTGTGATTCGCCGCCAGTCCCTCCCGCGTTTTTCGGCCAGATGCCCGCGTGCGTAGTCGGTGAGGATCTGGCGCATCACTTTGCTGGCCAGCGTGAAGAAGTGGTTGCGGTCCTTCCATTTCGCATCGGCTCGGTCGACGAGCTTGACATGGACCTCATGGACCAGCGCCGTTGGCTGCAGAGTATGGTCGCGCCGCTGCCCCCGGAAAGCCATGCCGGCCATCTCCCGCAGCTCGGCGTAGACCAGGGGCAGCAACTCCGCTGCTGCCCCGCGATCTCCCTCGCCCAGCCCATCGAGGATGCGGGTCAGTTGCTCTTTCTCTGGTTCGACCATCGCATACGTGATACCGGATGGAATCCGAACGCGCCCACAACATTATGTCGCTACAGCACTTCCCGGACCATGGAGCGGCGTAACCGACAGCCGCAACGCAGGTTCGTTCCCGCGGTTGTTTTTTTGCGCAGTTCGCGGAGGCAATTCGTGTATAGAGAATAGAACGGGATTGCATTGGGTCCGGCTCGAAGAGCTGGCTGCGTAAAGGAAGAATCGCAACGTTACAGCGTTGGGGTGGTGGTTTTGCATTGGGTTGGTGTTTCGGTCTACTGATTCTGGGGATGCCGAACCTGTTGATGGCCTCAGACGCGGCAGCCGGCGCTCAGTCGATGGGTGGAAACGAACCCGCCGGATTCCCGGCCGATGCCTATGGTGGAGACGTCTGTTACGAGGATGGTTACGCGTTCAACGCAGAAGAACCGTCCGCAGCGGTCATCCCAATCGAAGAAGGGAACGCATCTTTCGAGAATGGGGAGGATTCCGACGGCCCCGGTCCCGAAGCGGGCGACTGCAACTTTTGCAATCCGTTCGGCGGTGGCGATTGTTGCGGTGGGCTTTGCGTTTGCGAACCTGGGTGCCCGGCTACGTTCTGCAATCCTGCCTGCAATTCGCTCAACGCGCTTTGTCTGCCCGAGTGCGGAGCCGTTCAGCCGCAATGTAACGTGCTGTGCGGTGGTAACATATGTGGGGCGGGCTGTCCCGATGAATGCAGCCTAGTATGACAGCGCTAAATGGGCTCAAGCGATTTGGGTTCGCGGGCCGATGAGGTTTCTGAATGGGAATTCAGGAGTCTCGATGATGACTGCAGATCAGATTCGATCATTGCAGCCGACGCTGGCTGCGCTGTTGGA
>JAJDDU010000450.1 GCA_029260155.1 Phycisphaerae bacterium
GCCCACTGCGGCATGGTGTTCATGTCGCGCACCTTGGACTCGCCGTCGCGTTCCACGTTGAGCCATTCCGGGACGCGTCCCAGCGGCGGCTTCGGGAGCGTTTCCGCGTCGTCGGGCGCCACTTCCGGCTTGAAGTCCTGCATCTCGGGCAGCGTAACCGGCAGTTCCGAATCATCGACAGTGACGGTCAGACCGTTCTCGTCATGCAACACCGGAAACGGCTCGCCCCAGTATTTCTGCCGCGAGAAAATCCAGTCGCGAAGCTTGTAGTTTACCGCTCCGCGCCCGATGCCGCCCGCCTCAAGCCACTCCGTGATCTTGCGTTTCGCCTCGGGCGTGGGCAAGCCGTTCAGCGAACAGACCTCGTCGCCGAGCACGGTTGCCCCAGCGGGCGATTGCACGGCCAGCCCCTCGTCCGCAAACGGAGATTCGAACACTTCCGGTGCCGAGAGGTACAACTGCTGGATCATCTCCTGCGTCAGACCGGCGTCTACTTTGTGACGATCGAGAAAGGCACGGGCCTGCTCGATTTGGGCGGTCCGGTGCGCACCGTCCTCGGCTTCCCACCGCGTGATGCTCTCGCGAATCGCTTCGGCCGCCGAATCACGAAGTTCCCTGGCAGTGCCTTTCGGCGTGCGTGCCGCCTGCTCCGCCCATTCCGTGGTCGGCTGAACCACCGCGATGATCTCGATTCCGAACGTCTTGGCAAACTCGAAATCGCGAGTGTCACCACCAGGCACTGCCATGATCGCGCCGGTTCCATAGCCCATCAGAACGTAGTCCGCGACCCAAATCGGGATTCGGCCTCCGTCCGCGGGGTTGATCGCCATCGCTCCCGTGAACACGCCCGTCTTCGTCTTGGTGTCCGTCGTGCGGTCCAGGTCCGACTTGTGGCGCGATGCGGCTACATACTCTTGCACAGCCGTCCGCTGCGCGTCGGTCGTGATTCTCTCCACCAGCGGGTGCTCGGGGGCAAGCACCATATACGTCGCACCGAACAATGTGTCTGGCCGGGTGGTGTACACGCGGATCACATTCTCGGCGGGCACTTCACTGTAGTCGCCCCGCCGCGCCGCTCGCCACGCGTCAAAATCGTCGACCGTCGGCGCGTTCGGTCCGCCGGACGCAATCGGAAAATCAACTTCCGCGCCCGTGCTGCGACCCACCCAGTTCCGCTGCATGAGTTTGATCGCCTCGGGCCAATCAACCTCGTCCAGATCGCTCAACAGGCGATCACAGTATCGCGTGATCCGCAACATCCATTGACGCAGGGGCCGTCGGTAGACGGGATGATCGCCGCGATCACTCCGACCCTCGTTGGTCACCTCTTCGTTGGCGAGCACCGTTCCCAGAGCGGGGCACCAGTTGACAGCCACCTCGTCGATATACGCCAGCCGCTCGCTGTCGATGACTTTACGCTTGTCGCCCTCGCTGAGCGACGACCACACTCGGCTGCGCTTAGACTTGCCTTCACATACAACGGTCATCGCGTCGGTGACGCCCAGCGAGCCGTCTTCCAATCCTGAGACCAGATCGGCCACGGGACACGCCGCGTCCGCGCGCGGGTCGTACCAACTGTTGAACAACTGCACGAAGATCCACTGTGTGAACTTGTAGTAGTCCGGCTCGCAAGTGACCACCTCGCGTGCCCAGTCGTAGCTGAATCCGAACATCTTCAACTGGCGGCGCATGTTGTCGATGTTCGTTTTTGTCGTGACCGCCGGGTGCACACCCGTCTCGATCGCGTACTGCTCAGCCGGCAGCCCGAACGCGTCGAACCCGATCGGGTGCAACACATTGAAACCGTTCATTCGCTTGAAGCGGGCATAGATGTCCGTCGCGCAATACCCGACCGGATGCCCAACGTGCAGCCCCGATCCGCTGGGGTAGGGGAACATGTCGAGGACGTAGCACTTGGGCTTGGACCGGTCGAAATCGGGATCGCCCGGATTCGGTGCGGCGAACGTGTTATTCTGCTGCCAATACGACTGCCACTTGGCCTCGGTCCGTCCGAAGTCATACAACCCGTGTTTCGTCTTTTCCGTCTGCTGCATAGTCTGCAAGAACCTCGCTGTCTGCGTAAATAGCTGGTGAAGTGTACCTCGCTCCACAGCCCGGAGCAACAAATCCCGCACGACGGGGGACGAGCGGCAATGTGTGGAAATGAGCGGTAACGCCCACGGGTGCTGCCCGTGGGCGCTTGCGAGCTCTTGTTTACCTGACGGCTCGTGAGGGTCCGGTGAGGGGCCGCAACTGCACGTGTTGTTGCTGGCGAAACAGGTCAGCGCGTGCAGCGCGTCGGCCAGGCTGCAAACGCCATCCGGAGCGCAGTCGCCCAGAGGGCTACCCATGGCGAAAACGGACTCCGCGCGGAATGGATCGACGAATACTCGTTGACGTTGGGCATTTCGCCGGTCATCCCGTCGAAAGAAAACGAGGATCATGCCGCGCGGAAAGTTGCGTTTGACAAAGAAGCCTACCGCAATCGCAGTATCGTCGAGCGTCTGATCGGTTGGCCAAAAGAGTGCCGGCGGGTCTTCTCGCGGTTCGAGAAAACTGCCAAGAACTTCGGAGGCATGATCAAAATGGCGTTCATCCAACGCTACCTGATATTGATCACGCGATGAGTTTTCCGACAGAGCCTAGTATGACAGCGCTAAATGGGCTCAAGCGATTTGGGTTCGCGGGCCGATGAGGTTTCTGAATGGGAATTCAGGAGTCTCGATGATGACTGCAGATCAGATTCGATCATTGCAGCCGACGCTGGCTGCGCTGTTGGA
>JAJDDU010000046.1 GCA_029260155.1 Phycisphaerae bacterium
TCGTCGGTGCGCCGGAGCCGGTCATCGAAGCGGCGGTGCGCGCAGGCGCTAAGGCGAAATCGCTTATCGACATGACCAAACACAAGGGCGAGCATCCGCGCTTCGGCGCGATGGACGTCTGCCCGCTCGTGCCCGTCGCGAACATCACCATGGACGAGGTCATCCCCCACGCCCACAAACTCGGCGAACGCCTCGGCGCAGAAGCCGGCATTAGCGGGTTCTTCTACGAAAACGCAGCCAAGAAGCCCGACCGCCGCAACCTGGCCACCTGCCGCGCCGGCGAATACGAAGCACTGCCACAAAGACTCAAAGACCCGAACTGGAAAACCGACTTCGGCCCGGGCGAATTCGACCCCGGATATGGCGTAACAGCCGTCAGCGCTCGCGACTTTCTCGTTGCTTACAACGTGAACCTCAACACGACTTCAACCCGCCGCGCCAACGCCATCGCCTACGACATCCGCGAGAAAGGCCGAGTCAAGACCGACGACGGTACCCCCACCGGCAAGCCTGTACTCGACGAAAACGGCAAGAAGACCTGGACGCCCGGCTCGCTCAAGTGCGTCAAGGGCATTGGCTGGTTCATCGAGGAATACGGCGTCGCCCAAATCTCCATGAACCTCACGAACATCAGCGTCACCGCTGTACACATCGCCTTCGACGAATGCTGCGCGAAGTCTCAAGCCCGCGGCATCCGCGTCACCGGTTCGGAACTCGTCGGCCTGATCCCCCTCAACGCCATGCTCGATGCCGGCAAGTACTTCTTACGCAAACAGAACCGATCGCTCGGCATCTCCAACGGGGAGCTCATCAGAATCGCCATCAAGTCGATGGGCTTGGATGAACTCACGCCCTTCGACCCTCAAGAGAAGATCATCGAATACGCCATCGCCAACAAGCAAAAGCGCACTCGCCTCGTCGAGCAGACGCTCGAAGCCTTCGTCCACGAGACCGCCAGCGAGTCCCCCGCCCCGGGCGGCGGCTCGATTTCCGCGACGATGGGCGCGATGGCCGCCGCCCTCGCAACGATGGTCGCCAACCTCAGTTCTCACAAGCGCGGCTGGGATGATCGATGGGAGGAGTACTCCATCTGGGCGGAAAAGGGCAAAGCCCTGCACGACGAGTTGCTTCACTTAATCGATGCCGATACGGACGCCTTCAACAAGATCATGGACGCCTTCAGCCTGCCCAAATCCAACGATGCCGACAAAGCGGCCCGCGCAGAGGCCATCCAAAACGCTACGAAAGGCGCCATCGAGATCCCCTTTCGCATTATGCAGAAATCCTTGGCCTGCTTCGAGGTCATCACGCCCATGGCGGAGATCGGACTGCCCGCGAGCATTTCCGACGTCGGCGTCGCCGCCCTGGCTGCGCGTAGCGCCGTCATGGGCGCATTTCTCAATGTCAAGATCAACGCCAAGGATATCAAGGACAAGGCATGGATCGATGACCTCATCGCGAAGGGCGTAGAAATCGAGAATCAAGCCAACGCATCGGAGCGCGAGGTGCTCGACGCAGTCGCCAAGAAACTGTGATCCCCAATCTCAACCCGCTCAGGTTGCTTCAGTCTCGGCGACGGAATCTGCTCGACCGCCCAGTTGATCTCCGTGCCGCTTGAGGCGTCCACCATGGGGATGCGCGCCTCTTCCAGTCCCTTGTACACTTCAATCGGCCCGCGCTTGAGTTGCCAAGCCCACTTGAGCAACCTCGGGGCCGTGAAGCACAGCCCTATCTGTCCGATGATCTGGAAAAGTAGACGCCTTGGGCCAAGTGAATCACGACGGATACGCAGAAGCGCCCGTAGTGTGTTCAACGGGTTGTAGAATGCTCCGTACGCGCGCAAGACATTCAGTTGCTGGTGCCATGGCTGCGGGTGTAGAGAGGCGACCACGTGATTGCCGTCCTGAAACGCCTGCGGGATGTTCCTATCACCAATGCGTTTGAAGACGGCACCCGCCACGGCTGCAGGCTCTAAGTCGCGGGTTCCGATGGCGGGTCCGAGATAGGTGCATTGGTACGAGACAGCCCCCTGCTCGAACAAGAAGCGCGCCTGGTCCAGCAGCCCGGACAAGTCGCCATTCTTGGAGTGTAGGGGTTGTGTGTCGCTGTGAATCATCATCGTCGCCGGCTCTATGCCGATTTCGTGAAGCAGTTCGAAGAGCTCCGTCGTCTTGTTCTCCGTTTGCCCCTTATTCACCAGCGCTGCGGTGATGTCTTCGATTCCGAACCAGATGGCCGCGAGGCCGCCCGCTTTGGCCAGCGGCAACAGATCACGATTCTTGTACACGTCGAACTCGGTGGCTTCCGTATAGAAGCGTATACACTCCGACAGCGGCCGGCCGGAGACCTTCGTGTCGGCCAGTGCGGTCATAAGGTCAATCACCGTTTGGCGGTCGTTAAAGAAATTGTCGTCCGTGCTGAAGACATCCGAGATTCCGAATTCCGTGTGGATGTGAGCGATCTCAGCCGCCAACCGCTGGGGACTCTTGTGGCGCCAAGTGAGCTGGTTCACCGCTGGGATCGGACAATAGGAGCAATTGAACCGGCACCCCTGGGTGGCGATCACCGAAGCGATGGTCGAGAGTTTTCCGATTCGCTTGGCCGGACAGGGCTTTGCGGAGAGCGAGCGTCGACGGTGAGGTGGTTCGATCATCCTGTAGCCAGCGTCGGGCATGGGCATTTCGTCTAGGTCGCGTAGGAGGCGCTGTATGCCGGTATTGATGGCTATCGGTTCTTGGGCGGGAGCGTCCGGTGACAGGTACACCAGTCCCGGCACGTTCGCCAAGGCGCCGGCCAATCGCGCGTTCTCAAGCGCGTCGCGCGGCGATTCATCGGCGCGCCGATTCTTAAGAACGGTGTGCAGTAGATCCAGTAGAACGAACGCTTCGCCGGTCACGACGCAGTCGGCACCGATGCCGGGCTCTGGGCCGAGCTCGAAGAAGTCGGCTGGCTCGTAGATGGCCTTTGGACCCCCGGCAAGAATCAGCGGACGGGCAGGACCCATTCGGTGCGCGTCCCGTACGAGCTCGTACGCCGGCTCGCTGTGCACCTGCATGGCCGACACCAACAGAATGTCGAGCGGCTTTCCGTTCAGCTGCATTTGGCTGGGAAGAACATTGGGCGACCACTGCTGCAATACGATACGGAGGTTTGTGAAACCCGCTTCGTGCAACACGTCCCCGAGCAACCGGACCGAGCATGGAGCCATACGCTTGTCCGCGTACCAATACGGCAGCATCCGCGTTCTGAAATCAAACGCATAGACAATGCCAATCGCCAGATCATGGACGCCCTCTAGACTTCGAAGTTCCGCAACTCGCTCCCGGAAGGCTCCGTCCTTCAGATAAACATCGTTTCGCTCGCGTCGCGGCAACTCCATCCTATGGCCTCCCCTTTGGTTCGTTCCTTCGCAGCTTCAAACGCGGACCCGAAGTGGTGCTCCGGACATCGATCGCCATGTTCGTCATCGCCGGCGATACGGCTGCGCCCGCGAGCAGCCCACTACCGCGCCATCCGGAGAGCTTCGTGATCATCTGCCCATGGCGTGTGATCCCGCGTCCCACGGGCACATCGGCCATCCGCGAGATTCCGCGTGGTCGCCCGAAGATCATGCCTCGGTCATGGGCAGTTCGTTGCGACCCTGCGTTCCGTCGTCCGCGATGCGAAGGGATTCGCTGTCCTTCGCCGGCGCCGACGAATCCGCCTCATCATCAACCCGCGGAGCGTCGACGTCCGTGTCGGGGCCAGCATCGGGCGTTAACTGAGTCGGAGCATTCTTAATGGCCTCACGACGTTGGCGTTTCGACTCGGCCTTTTCGCGTTTCATTTTCTCACGCTCGCGTGTCCTGAACTCGCGATCACGCTTGCCGGCGGAACTTCTTTGTTTTGCCATTTGGCTCCATTTTCTTGACTCAGGTCGTCATACCTGCTGCAGCGTTCCAGGGTGAACGCCTTTCGCAGCGACTCGTCTCGTGCCAGAACTGAACGCAGAACCTCCAGCCGCTTCAACACGGCCGACTCTCCCCCAGTAGCCGCAACACCCACGTTTCACGGATTGCGTGGCCCACCGCCGAAGATACCCCTAGGTATGGTATGTGGTATTCTGCCCGTCGGCAAGAATCGGGGTTCGGCTGGTCGGGTCAGTCCGACAGGCGTGCCGGACACCCCCTTCGCACGCGGCGGATTAGCGTGTCCGGGACGCCGGGCCTTGGAGGGCGTAATCGTAGATTACGGTTTCGAGCTGCGGGCCGGTGCAGGCTGTCCCGACGAGCTCGAACGTGTCGTAGGACATCAGGCGGTTGGCTCTGTGCGGGTCGGTCGCGCCGGGGTCCGTGTCGTAATGATATATCGTGCACGTGTTGTTGTACCAGTCGGTCTTGGCTGTGCGGTTGCCGCCCTGGTCGTACTCGTAGGCTAGAGCGTCCTCAATCCAAGCGTAGCGCGTTAGGCGCCTGTTAGGGTTGCGCGATGCGCGCGATACTCGTAGGTTGCTTCCTGGTTCAAAGGATGGACCAAGAAGGAGCCACGTATGGGTGCGGCTTACGCGCAGGACTT
>JAJDDU010000451.1 GCA_029260155.1 Phycisphaerae bacterium
ATGACCTCGTCGAGCTCGCTCTTGCCCACAATCTGACGCGTTGTGGAATCCACCATCTCCACATGGGCGCCGGACATGATCTCCGCGCACATCTGCTTGAACGACAGAACAACACTCTTGTTCATCTCATCCGCGTAGGCGCCCGCCTCTTCGTCAAGCTGCTTTTTCTGATCGTCTGTCTTGTGCACGCGGCGGCTGAAACGCTTCGTGTCGATCACGATGCCTTGCTCACCAGCGGGAAGTTCGAGCGAGTCGTTCTTCACATCTTCGCCCGCTCGGCCGAAAATCGCGTGCAGGAGCTTCTCTTCGGGGCTCAGTTCGCTCTTGGACTTCGGGCTCACCTTGCCCACCAGAATGTCGCCGGCCACGACCTTCGTTCCGACGCACACGACTCCGTTTTCGTCCAGGCGGCCAAGCGCCCGCTCGCTGACGTTGGGAATGTCGTTGGTGAACTCTTCACGCCCCAGTTTCGTCTCACGGATTTCGACGTCGTACTCGTCGATGTGGATACTCGTGAAGACGTCTTCCTTGACCAGCCGCTCGCTGATGATGATTGCGTCTTCAAAATTGTATCCGTCGTAGGTCATGAAACCCACGAGCACGTTCTTGCCAAGGGCCAACTCGCCCAACAAAGTGGCAGGACCGTCCGCGATGATCTGCTTCTCCTCGACACGATCACCCACCCGAACAATCGGCTTTTGATTCAAGCAGGTCCGCTCGTTCAGGCCTTGGAACTTGCGAAGAATATACTCGTCCGTGTCGTCGATCAGAATGCGCAGGGCATCGACGTAGGTGACTTTTCCTGCCTTGCGAGCCCGCTGAACCATGCCGCTGTTTTCCGCGACGGCCAGCTCGACCCCAGTGGCAACCACCGGTGGATCGACGGTTAATAGCGGCACGGCCTGCCGCTGCATGTTCGAACCCATCAACGCACGATTCGCGTCGTCGTGTTCAAGGAACGGAATCAGCGCAGCCGACACGCCCACCGTCTGCTTGGGCGACATGTCCACATAGGCAACCTCGTGGCTGTCCGCTTGGCTCAATTCTCCATGAGCGCGGACAATCAGGTTACCCGTATGCAGATCGCCTGCCCCCGGTTCGATCGCCTCCGGTGGCGCCAGAATATGGCGCATCTCCTCGTCGGCACGCAGCAAGACCACGTCCGACGAGACCTTCCCCTTCTTGACCTTCCGGTATGGTGTGACCAAGAACCCATAGTCGTCTACCTCGCTGTAAATACTCAACGACGCGATCAGACCAATGTTGGTTCCTTCCGGCGTCTCTATCGGACAGATCCGGCCGTAGTGACTGATGTGAACGTCACGGACCTCGAAGCCGGCCCGCTTACGGTTCAAACCACCCGGGCCCAAGGCCGACAACCGACGCTCATGCGTCAACTGCGCCAGTGGATTGGTCTGGTCGACCACCTGAGACAGCTCACTGCGACCGAAGAAGAAATCGATGCTCGAACTGACCGACTTGGTGTTGATCAACTCCGCGATGCGCCCGATCTGCTCCGGATCCTTCATGCTCATGCGTTCCTGAACCGTGCGACGCAGCTTCAGAAAGCCCTTGCGAATTTCGTCGGCGGCCAGCTCATCGATCGTCCGGAGGCGCCGGTTGCCGAGGTGATCGATATCGTCCACCTCGAAGCGTGATTCGCCGGTCCGCAACTGGAGCAGATAACGCATGCACGCAATCACATCATCGACACGCAAGACCATGATCGAGTCGGGAACATTCGCTTCCAACTTGCGGTTCAGCCGAAACCGACCAACCTTGCCGAGTCTGTAACGGTTGTCGTCGAAGAATTTTTCGTGAAACAGCTTGCGGGCCTTGTCCAACTGGGGCGGATTGCCCGGGCGAAGCCGACTGTAAATCTTGAGAAGCGCTTCCTCGTGAGAACGCGTACCGTCGTCCGCCAACGTGTTCAGAATCAACGGGTCCGTCACGCCAACAATGACCTGCACTTGCTTAAGGTCGGATTCCTGAAGGCGCGTTACCGCGTCGCCCAACTGGCAGCCGGCTTTGACGATCTCTTCGCCACTCTCCTCGTCGACGATTGTCGTGACGCTGTACATCTCCGGCTTCAGCTGCGCGGCGCGAACCACTTTTGTTTTGTGAAACGCCTTAACGATCGCCTCGTCTGTGCCGTAGTCCTCGCTCATCGAGCGGATGAACGTCGTCGCGGCGATCTTGCTCGACTGGTCGATGCGGACGGCCAGCAAGTCCTTCTTGGTGACGTTGACCTCGATCCAACTCCCACGCTCGGGGATGATTCGGCACGCGTGAAACGCACGGTCACCCTCGTCCTGGTCCTTAACGAAATCAACACCCGGACTGCGGTGCAGCTGTGATACGATCACACGCTCCGCCCCGTTGATGATGAACTCGCCACCCCCGATCATGATCGGGATCTCGCCGATGTAGATCAGATCCTCCTGGATCTCGTCGCTGTCCTTGCGAATCAGACGAAGCCGAACCCGAAAAGGCCTCCCATAGGTCAGGCGAAGCTGACGGCATTCGTCCGGAGTGTAACGTGCCTTGCCCAACTCGTAGCTGACGTAGTGCAACGACATGTTCCCGTCGTAACTCTCGATCGGGTACGACTCGCGCAGAATCCCCTCCAGGCCGCGCGGGGCGCGATCAAGCACGCCCGTTTCCGCCTGCAGGAACCGGCGGTAAGACTCAGTCTGAATGTCGATCAAATCCGGGATGCGCTTGGCATCGCCCAGCTTTGCGAAGCTTCGGACCGTCCTTCTCGCACTCATCGCGACCATCCTTCCGTTGCAAACCGCGTGCACCAATCTCGCCACAGCGGCACCAACACGCAGCGCAGCCGCCACCGGAAACGCCGGTCCGGCGGTTGCCTGCCAGAATCATGTTTTCTTCGCGGGGGACGGGTTTCCGTTTGTCAGGGCAATCTGTTCGACCGAATGTCCCAAACGCGCGATGGCGCCCCGCTTTTACCCTTTGGTAAAAACGCTTCGGTCGTTCCCGCCCGACGACGGACGTTCACGAGCACAACTCGCCGACAGTTTGGGCAGCGGAGACCCGCCGCCCGCCCCAATCGACGAAGAATCACACCCGGCGCGCCAAAACCGGCACGCCAAAGCGGACTACTTGATTTCGACGGCAGCCCCTGCTTCCTCAAGGTCAGCCTTCAGCTTGTCGGCGTCTTCCTTGGAGAGACCTTCCTTGACCGCCGCCGGAGCACTTTCAACAAGTTCCTTGGCTTCCTTGAGCCCAAGAGCCGTCGCGGCGCGCACAGCCTTAATAACCTGGATCTTCTTGTCGCCTATGGCAGCAAGCACGACGTCGAACTGGGTCTGCTCCTCGGCAACCTCGGCAGCAGCTCCCGCGCCTGCGGCCGCCATCATTACCCCACCGCCCGCGGGCTCGATTCCGTGAACGTCCTTCAAACAGTCAACCAGATTCTGGGCATCCTTGACCGTCATCGAAACAATCTTGTCCGCTAGCTCGGTTATTTCTGCGCTGAATTCCTTCGCCGGTGCTTCTGCCATCACGTACCACTCCAATTCATCTATCGAATCCGTCGAACCCACAGGCGGCGCCGACGCAGCGCCATTTCATCCGCCTCATCGAGGCCGACCTCCCGGTTCAAAGCACGGATCAGTGTTCATATTCAACGGCGGTCTGCATCTCCGCCTACGATTCATCCTTGTCCGCGATTGCCTTCAAACATCCAGCGACGCGGCCACCCGC
>JAJDDU010000452.1 GCA_029260155.1 Phycisphaerae bacterium
GCTTTAGACCCCGTCACACTCCCCGTCCCCCCGCGCTACTGGTGGCTAAAGCGCATCGCCATCGGCGTTGGTTTGCTCCTCCTCGCACTATTCGCCCTCCGCCTCTGGTGGGGCTGGACAGCCCACCGCCGCCTCGAAAACGCAATCGCCCAACTCGTCGCCACCGGCGACCCCATCTTCCCCGAAGACTTCGACTCTACCCCCGTACCGGACGAAGAAAACGCCGCGTTCTTCCTGAACCGCGCCGCGGATCTACGCACCCATCCCGACGGCGTCGCCTTCACACTAAACCGATGGCGAAGAACCGCTGAGGGTATCACCAGCCATCTCGACGAAGTACGGCTCATCCTCGAAGCAAACGAGTCCGCACTGACCGCAATCCGCCAAGCACGCGACAAATCGCGCGTCGATTGGGGCACGCGCTATCGCTCGCCCGTCCGCACGCAGCCCGGCCCGAACCCGATGCTGCAGGTCGATTCGGTACGCCTGCTGTACGTAGCCATGCACTATCACCACATCTCGGGCGAAACCGGCAAGGCCATCGCATGTGCCAGAGATCTGCTCGCGACGAGCGTGGCAGTCGATCGCATGTCGAACATGCTGGCCCATCTGATCGCTGTGGGGGCCGACTCTTACGTCGCCTATTTCCTGGAATCGATTGCGCCAACTCTTCTCATCGTCGACGGGAACAACGCCTCACTTGGGAGGGCAGTGACGCGCGGAAGCGTCGTCGAACTAATCGACGTATTGTGCGACGACGCGCAATCGGTGGACGGCTTTGTCCAAGCCCTTCAATTCGGGCGAATGGAGACGTTGGACACGGCGCGCGCGTGTATCCGCAACACCGCAGTGTTCCCTCCGCGCGACAATCCCGAAGCCACGGCACCTGTTTCTCTGCTCCTCCGTTTGCTGTGCTGGCCAGAACACCCACTGATGGAGTCGAACACGATCGCATTGATGACATACTATAACGCAGCGTCAAAAGCCGTGTCCACGCAGAAGTGGGACGCAGTCAACGCCATCGCTCATCAGGATACCGAAGAGATGGATTGGGTTGGCAAGATTCGGAGCCCATTGAGCGATGTCCTGATGCACGTCCCCATGCATGCGTTTCGTGATCACTTCCAGGCGATTGCGCGCCGCCGCATGGCCGCGATCGCCCTGGCCATCAGGCTGTACGAATTAGACCACGATCAGCGCCCAGCGAGCCTGACTGATCTGATACCGGAGTACCTACTCGAAGTCCCGCGCGACCCTGACGCCTCCGACGGCCGAGCAATCGCCTATCGCCCCAACGCCAACCCACCGATCCTCTACAGCGTCAGCGAGGACGGCGTCGATGACGGCGGTGCATACGCGACGGAATCACACGGATACGTCGATCAGCGATTGGGCGACCTGCCGTTCTTCCTCAACGGCGACCGGCCAAAACCAGAGTGACACTCGCGGCCAGTTCACGCTACGCTTGTGAAGATGATGAACACATAGAACACGCACACGGGAATGCCCGCGAAGATCGCAATCGCCAGCAATCCCCAAAGCGCCGGAAGCGCAACAGCCATCGCAACGCCACGACGCTTCGATTGAGGCAGAACCCGTCGCGCAATCCGCAAGATAGAAAGCCAACACGCCAGCACCGGAAAAACAGCGAGCCACAGGATCGCCCCAACAAGGAGCAGAAGGGCGCTGCCGTACGGGAGGGGCGGCACATTGAATCCGATCAGAATAACTGCAGCCGGCAGCCCCAGCCACAAGACCGCACTCCCAGCATAGTAACTCATCGCCACAGCCCGATTCTGCGATTCAATCGAAAGCGATCGCGGATGGAAGAAGTAGCTCTGCACTCCCGTGACAGCTACCAAGAAAAGCGCGAGGCAGATCTGAAACACCACCATCGGCCACACCAACCCAAACTCCGGTTCAACGAATTCCACAACGAGCCGCGGTCGGGCAAACGCATAGAGGGAGACCGTAATCGCCATGAGCGGAAGGTACACAAGCCCGATCGTCACCCAGCGAAACAGTTGCGCATCGCGATACCCAACCGGCTGAAGAACGGCATCACAGAATCGATCGTGACGAAACAGCACATCGCGCAGCGTAAGCCAATACGCTCGCACTACCCCGATCTCACCCCGTCGCGCCCACGGGATCACCGGAACGTCAGATCGCATCACCGACAAATCGTACCCACACTCCGGGCACCGCTCGCTCGCAAGACCGCGCAAACAGTAAGCGCACTGCGGACAGTGAATCTCGTCGATCACCTGCGAGTGTACGTCGCGCCGTTGCTCAGTCGCCATGAGTGAGATGGTAAGCCCAACATCACCCACAAGACAAACCCAACGGCGTCACACAAACGACGCGCGATCACCCGCCGCGGGCTACGATGGTGACGTTAACCTCGTTCAGAAAGGCGAAACCGCCGCGCAAGCCCGTCGTCTGCTTGACGTCGTACGCATAGCGAATGTCCGCACCCACATGACCGAAGAAGGCGTCGGCCTGTCCGAGGGCGTCATCCAACGCCGCCTGGAAGTTCCCGTGGTCATCGGTACCAATGACAGTAATCACCTGGCTCGAAGCGCTGCTCAGACTTGGCTGCGCCTCCGCTCGGTTCGCATACCGGCCCCACCCAGCCAACAAGAGCGACGCCCCAATCGCCACAACCAAGAGACCGCCCGAAACTCTGGTCCGCAACATGATTCGTCTCCTTCATTGATAGCGGATTGTCGCGCGGCTTCAAAGACCGCGCTCACCCAACTCCCTCCGCGCGATACCGCTCCAAACCCCGCCACCGACGAATCCAAGCGGTACAATTCCGTACAAGCACCGCGTCGCGACAACCAAAACGGATCGCAGAGCAAGAATAACGCACGATCCCAAAGCCCCCACCCCGCGCGCTGGCACATCCGCGCCGGCCCCGATAGACTCACCAACACGAAACGCCATGCGAGTCGCCGCGTGGCAACAGTAACAGTTCGCAACAAACAGGAGTATGCAAGCGATGGCACACGACGGACCTGTGAAAGTAATCATCATCGGGGCAGCGGGGCGAGACTTTCACGACTTCAACGTATTCTACAAGGACAACTCGCGCTACGAGGTAGTGGCGTTTACCGCGGCGCAGATCCCGGACATCGACGGGCGCGTCTATCCGGCCGAATTGGCTGGGGAACGATACCCGCAGGGTATCCCCATTTACGCCGAAGACCAGCTGGTGAAACTGATCGGGCAGCACGGCGTTCAAGAGTGTTCGATGGCATACTCCGATCTTCCGCATCAAGAGGTGATGCACAAGGCCGCCATCGTCAACGCAGCCGGCGCAGACTTCCGCATGTTGGGACGGGCCTCGTCCATGATCCAATCGTCCAAGCCGGTGATCGCGGTTTGTGCGGTGCGCACGGGTTGCGGCAAGAGTCAGACATCGCGACGCGTGACGGAGATTCTCAAGTCGCTCGGCAAACGCGTGGCAGCCATTCGCCACCCGATGCCGTATGGCGATCTCAAGAAACAGATCTGCCAGCGCTTCGCCACGATGGAAGACATGAACACGCACGACTGCACCATCGAGGAGCGAGAGGAATACGAGCCGCACGTCGCGATGGGCAATGTCATTTTCGCGGGCGTCGACTACCAACGCATTCTGAATGAGGCCGAGAAGGAGGCAGACGTCATTCTGTGGGACGGCGGCAACAACGACATGTCGTTCTACAAGCCGAATCTGCTGATCGTCGTGGCCGACCCGCATCGGCCGGGACATGAGCTGGGCTACTACCCCGGCGAGACGAACGCGCGCATGGCCGATGTCGTCGTCATTAACAAGGTCGGGACAGCTAGACCCGAAGACGTGGCCACGGTGGAAGCGAACATCCGCGCGATCAACCCAGAGGCCCGCATCATCAAAGCCGAATCGCCGGTGACCGTGGACGACCCCGACGCCGTCAAGGGCAAGCGCGTGCTCGTCGTCGAAGATGGTCCAACGCTGACCCATGGCGAGATGAAGATCGGTGCGGGACACGTCGCAGCGATGAAGTACGGCGCGTCGACCATCGTGGATCCGCGGCCCTTTGCGGCGGGAACGATCAAGGCGACGTTTGAGAAGTACACCCACATCAGCGAGATCCTCCCTGCTATGGGATATGGTGCGAAGCAGATGTCAGAACTGGAAGCGACCATCAACGCAGCCGACTGCGACCTGGTGCTGATCGGAACGCCTATCGATTTGGGTAAGCTACTGAATATCAACAAGCCGTCGCTACGCGTGCGCTACGAACTGGACGACGCCTCGACCGCGTCCTTGCGGGCGGAAGTCGAACGCGTCGTCTGACGCGGTCACGATTTGGTGATGCAGGTGCCGGTCTTACCCGCCAGTGCGTCGGCGGCACGACCGAGTGGACCTATGATGGCGCGGGCGTGCGGCTTTCGGGAAGCTTCAACGAAGTTGATCGCGCCTTGGATCTTCGGTCCCATGCTGCCGCGTGGGAACTGGCCTTCGACCATCCAACGGCGTGCCTGATCGGCATTCATGTGGTCGACGTCCCGTTGATCCGGCTTGTTGAAGTTGACGGCGACGCGGTCCACACCGGTCATGAACATGATGGTGTCCACGTCGAGGTCGGTTGCGAGCAGCGCGGACGCCAGATCTTTGTCGATGACGGCGGCCACTCCGTGGAGGCCGTAGCTGGGATCGCGCGCCACGGGAATCCCGCCGCCACCGCATGCCACGATCAGGTCGCCGCCCTCGACGGCGCGACGGATAGCGTCGATTTCCATGATGTTGATGGGCACGGGCGATGGCACTACGCGACGGAACTCGCCCGGTCCAACCTCTTTGGTTTGCCAGCCTTCTTTTTCGTAGTTGGCGGCCGCTTCCTCCTTGTTGAGCACGCGACCTACGGGCTTGGTGGGGTCGCGAAAGGCTGGGTCGGCGAGGTCGACGAGCACGGTGGTGATAAACGTGTTGACCACCCGGGAACTGCCGCGGCGGCCGAGTTCGTTGGTCAGGGTCTGAGCGATCATGAACCCCATGCCGCCCTGGACGTGCGCGACAGCCACCTCCATCGGCAGGGGATAGATCACGCCCGCTGCGACCTCGTTGCGGAGTAAGAAGTTGCCGATCTGCGGGCCGTTGCCGTGGGTAATGACAAGGTGGTGTCCCTGATCGACCAAGTCAGCGAGTTGGCCCGCGGTTGCGGCCGAGTTCTCAAACTGTTCTTTGACGTTGCCCTCCTGGTGAGGTTGCGAGATGGCGTTCCCGCCGAGCGCGACGACGATGAGTTGTTTGTCTGGCATGCCTGTATTCTACACTACTGCGCGAGGCAGCGCCTCCGTCCGAAAATGGCGTTCGCACGCCTCGTCATTGCGACCCCCGCCGGTCTCTCCGAGCCCCCCCCGGGTCATTCCGAGCGTAGCGAGGAATCTTGCTGACTTCCAGCGAGATGCTTCGCTACGCTCAGCATGACGATGGGGGGAGAACGGCTCGTGTCCTCCGCGCTCAGACGACACCATCAGCCAAGTCCTCCCACCTCGCGTTTTCGGTTTCGATCAACGCGATCTTCTTCGATCGGCGCCATCTCTTGATCTCCTTCTCACGGGTGATGGCTTCGCGGACGTTGGCGTGCGGTTCGCAGTAGACCAGCTTGTCG
>JAJDDU010000453.1 GCA_029260155.1 Phycisphaerae bacterium
GAACGGTCCACCAGAAGCGGCGAAAGCGTATCGGCGCCGCTACCCGGCGGAGGCGCGACGAGCGCGGGTCCCTCCCAGTAGGGGCAACCCTCCGGCCCGCCGCCTTCGATCGGACCGGGCGTCATGTCGGCCTGATCGCGGCGGGCGATGACTGCCCCACTACGGGACACGACCACGCCGTCGACGACGAGGCTTCCGTCGGCCGCCGATGTGATCACCGGCTCTGATTCCGCGGGCGTCTGAACGCGCCAGACAAGCACGCCATCCGCGGCAATGCCCCGCGCTTCGCCGGGCGAAACGACAACATTCAGGTGGTCAACCGCCGGTGCAATCGACACCGGAGCGAGAATCCCCAGGAACAGGATACAGCGTGGCAGCCCCATACGTCTTTCCCCTTAACAGTGCACGTTTCGTACAGCCATTGTACCACAACCGACCGCGACGACAAAGCCCAATCGAACTTGCGAGCTGTTTTCAGGTTTAGACCGGCTGGATGTGCGTGGGATTGGCTTTGACGATGATCTCCCACGCCTCGGCCGCCGTCTCCGCGTAGGAGATTAAGTTCAGGTCGTCCGGCGCGATCGTGCCCTCATCTATGAGGAACTGCCAGTTGATCAGTTTCTCCCAAAAGTCGCGGCCGAAGAGAATGACGGGGATCGGTTCAGTCTTGCCCGTTTGGATTAGCGTCAGCGCTACGAACAGCTCATCCAGCGTGCCGAACCCACCGGGGAACGCGACCAGCGCGCGGGCACGCATCAGGAAGTGCATCTTTCGAATCGCGAAGTAGCGGAACTGAAAACAGAGCTCCGGGCTGATGTACGGGTTCGGTGCTTGTTCACACGGGAGCGTGATGTTGAGACCCATGGACTTGGCCCCCACGTCGTGGGCCCCGCGATTGCCGGCCTCCATAATCCCCGGGCCGCCGCCCGTCACGACGACGAATTCGCATCGTCCTCCGATTTGGCAGTTCGACGACACGATGCGTCCCAACTCGCGCGCTTCGTCGTAGTATCGCGATTTGTCCGACAGCCGCTCGGCGACCCTGACGGCGAGTTGCTTCGCGGCGTCATCCGGATCAGAAGCGAGCGCTTGCTTCGCGGCGTCGAGTCGCGATTTCGCCTCCGAAGACTCCAGAATACGGCTGCCTCCGAACAAGACGATGGTCGATTCGACGCCCTCCTCCTGCTGAACCAACTCCGGTTTGAGCAGTTCGAGTTCAAGTCGGATCCCTCGCAGTTCGGGACTCTTAAGCAACTCCAGGTCATCTTCAGCCAGCAGATAGGACGGTGAATTGAGAATGGCCTGCTGCAATGCCTTTGTATCGTCACTCATCCGTCGCACTCCGCAAGAACGAAACACCCAAACCCAACGCCCGCGACAGATTCCCAGGAATCCCCACCGATGGCAAGGGGATCAACATGGTACCGTTCAGACGCTTGCGGCATCCGCCGTCGCGGGTTGTTTGCGGGCGGCGAGTTCGGTGCGTTGACTGATCCAACGATGCAGTGCGCCGGAGCTGATGGGAACGTTGCCCAGTTCGGAAAGCTCCAAGGCGGCGGCTGCGTTGCCCAAGTAGGCCGCATGCATCAAGCCAGCGCCGGCAGCGAGGCTTAGGGTTGCGGCGGCCAGCAGAGCATCGCCTCCGCCGAGGCAGTCCAATGGCCTGTCCGCGAACGTGGGCAAGTGCTCGCTTAGCAGACGCCCGGACCAATCGGGAGAGGTGGGGTCTTGCGTCGGACGATCGAACATCACCAAGCCCTTTTTCTGAACGGTTACGAAGAGGTGCTTCGATTGGGTCTGGGCCAGCAGCGTGTGCGCGACGTACGACAGTCCTCGGTCGTAGTCGTTGAGGTTGGCGCGCAACTCTCGCTCCGTCGGGCAGAGAAGGTCGGCGTTGCGGAAGTGGAGCAGGTTGGCCCGCGGACCACTGACGTCGGCTGAGATCGTACGTACGCGCTGACGCAGCGCATCCATCGCCATTCCCAGCAGGCCACCCGTAATCATGCCAAACCCGAAGTCGCAGAAGATCACCGCGTCGGCGGCGTCGGCTTGCTGTTCCAGCACCGTCGCGGCGCGCCGCTCCGCGAGCGAGTCCAGTGGTACGTGCTGCGCGTCTTCTACTTTGAGAAGCTTGCTGTCATCGACGAGGTAACGGACCTTCTCCACCAGGTTCGGACGACAACGCAACAGGTGCGATTCGACCCTCTCGCGACGGAGAACGTGCTCGACCATCGCGGATCGGCTGTCGTTGGCCACGGACGTCAGAAGAAACGCTCGACCGCCCATCGCTGCGATATGCCGCGCGACGATGGCTGCGCCGCCGACGTAGCTTTGCTCGTCCAGTTGGGAGAGTGACATCACCGGCGCTTCGCTGGCGACGTTGATGGCGTCGCAGAAGACATACCGATCCAGAATCGTGTCGCCGATGACCAGGACGCGCAGTCCCTTGAAACAGTCAACGGTGGCTGCGAGCGTCTCGCGTGTGATCTCGTGGCGATCGGCAATCACGCGGCAGCGTTGCTGGTCCAGCTGCTGGTTTCCGCCCATGGCGTCGATCAGCTGCGTCGAACTGAAGACGACGTCGCCGCTGGAGAAGATGACCCGACCGCCGTTACGCTCGACGACCTCGCGCTCACGGAGAAATCTTGGATCGGGCGATTGTTCGTACTCTCGCCCTTTGATGTAGATGTCCGGCTTCACGTCTTCCAGAACGTCTTCAGCCGTTGGGTTCGGATCGATGCACACCGCGTCCACGAACTCGAGCGCTGCCAAGCTCTCCGCCCGAAGCTCCTGCGGGATGTAGGGACGCTGATCGCCCTTGTTGACGTTCGGATCTCCGGTCAGCGTTACGACCAGAAAATCCGCTTGCCGCCGGGCGAATTCGAGATAGCGAATATGACCCGGATGGAGGATGTCGAAGCATCCATGGCACTGCGCAACGGTCCGCCCGCCGGACCGCGCGAGGTCGACTTGGGCCACCAGTTGATCGCGATCAACTATTTTTCGATGGAAACTCGGTGACATTTCGTACGCACTCGTCCTGGCGACACCACTGGGATGTAAGCCTATGTATCGGCAGCACCCGTCGGCTCCCTCCACGGAAACGAACCAGCTGGTGGGTGGCAGCGTTGCTTTTCCGCCGTCACGACTTACCATTCGCTCGGCCTGTCGCTTCGAGCGCGGGCGCAAAGACCGAACCATGGACGGATTATGCTGCGGACGCTGCAATGGTACATCTTTCGGGAGATGGGCAAGACCTTCTTGCTCTCGGCGCTCGGTCTGACCGTCGTGCTGAGCATGGGCGGTGGTGTTCTGAATCTCGTCGAGCACGAGCAGGTCACGCCCATGCAGCTACTGCGCGTCATGCTCATCGTTCTGCCCATGGCTGGTTCGCTGACGCTGCCCATCGCGGCCCTCTACAGCGCGACGATCACATACGGGCGACTCAGTGCCGACAACGAGCTTGTCGCGTGTCGTAGCAGCGGGATCAACGTACACCGGCTGTTTCTTCCGACGCTGACGCTTAGCTTGTTGGTCGCGATGTGCACGTTCTATTTCACGAGCTTCCTCGTGCCCACACTCATACGAGACTTGACCTCGCTGGCCAGTTCCGGCATGAGCCAACTGGTCGTTCAGCAGTTGGACTCTCCGAAACGGCTGGGCTTTCCCGGCATGCCGGCGAAGTTCTACGCCGACCACACCAAGGGCATCGAGGGCGCCAACGCCGTGGCGCTCGGCGGTGTAGCTTTCCTGAAAGTTGAAAACGATACGTACACCCAATACGGCACGGCAGAGGCGATTGTTATTCGTTTCGGTCGGACGGAACATGGCGAGATTACGGTGGCCGGCACCGGCGTTAACGCGACAGTGTTCGACGAAAACGGCGTCGCCGATTCCCGCGAGCAGGAGTTCGGCCCGCATGTCATCCGCGAGCAGATTCGCACGAAAATCAAGTGGCTTGATCTGGCGGAGCTGATCCACTTCCGGCGGAACCCATCCGATTGGCCCAAGGTTGCGGCCGCGGTCGCCGGCCTGCGCTCGGCCGTCACTCAGGCGACACTGTACACGCGCCTGCGCGAAGAGTTCGCGACCGATTCCCAAATCACGCTTCGCGACGACCGATCCAAGGTGACCCTTCAAGCTGAAACGCTTACGGTCAGCAACGGCGATGGCGAGCTTCTCTTCGACGGTGTCAAAGTGGTTGAACTCTGTGACGGACGAGCGCGCCGCATCACGGGCGACCACGCCGAGCTGACCATCAATCGCGAGGACGTTGGCCAAACCCACATTGCTTCGCTGCGCCTTGAGGGCAACGTGTCCGTCACCGACAGCGTTGGCAGCACGCAGCGAAAGGGGACCGAGCACGTTGCTGGTGTCGCAATGAATGACCCCGATGACAGCGCACTCCTCGATCCCGACAATGACGTGGCGCTTGGTGCGATCGTCGCCAAACATCGCGCCGAATTGCTGCATAACACCTCCAAATTCGTTCGCAGGGTGACATCGGAGTTGCACTCGCGGCTGGCCTTTAGCGTCAGCGTGTTCGTTCTCGTAATTCTTGGTGCTGCCCTGGGCGTTGTGTTTCGCGGATCGCACGTGCTGATTGCTTTTGGCATTAGTTTTGTCCCGGCGATGTTCGTCATCGTCCTCAATATCATGGGACGCCAACTCGCCGAGAAGGAAGGCACTGTTCTGTTGGGAATCTGCACCATTTGGGGATCGATCCTGGTCGTCGCTCTGCTCGACCTGTGGACACTCGCGAGAGGCGTGCGCCGATGACCCTTTTCGGCTTTCGACAATGAACACACTCGACCGTTATCTCTTGCGCGCCCTGCTGATCAACTACGCCATCGCCCTGGCAGTGATGATGAGCCTCTACGTGGTGCTCGATCTCTTCGTCAACATTGATGAATTCACTGAGTCCGGCGCGTCGTTGTTCTCCGTGCTCGATAGCGCGTTGAGTTACTATGGCGCGCATTCCTTCCTCTATTTTTCGCAACTCTCCGGCGTCATCACGCTGTTTGCGTGCATGACCTCGGTCGCTCGCATGCGCCGGGCGAACGAATTGACCGCCATCCTCGCGTCAGGGGTCAGCCTGTACCGCATCGCCGTTCCGGTCATCGCCTTCGGATTGACGACCTCCGTGCTGTGGTATGCCGCCACGGAACTGGCCATACCGCGTGTGGCGCACATGTTGGCGCGGAGTCACGATGATGCGGACGGAGCCGGCGGAGATGGCGTGTGGTTCGTAAACGACGGAGGCGATCGGCTGGTGTCGGCGCTGCGGTTCTTCCCGGCGGACAGCACGATGGAGAAAGTGCTGATCATCCATCGCGACGAACACGGAGCTTGCGACAAAGTCACACAGGCGGATGCAGCGCTTTGGGAGGTCTTGCCCGGCCACGCCGACGGCGGGTTCTGGAGGCTGAGCAAGGGCGTTGAGCAGCGCCGCACGCGGAGCGAATCTGCGATTGGCCCTCGTAACCGCGTCGAATCGAACCCCGTCGAGCGGTATGAGAGCCACCTAAGCCCGATCCGACTCGAAGCGAGGCAGAGCGAACAGTGGCTTGAGTATGCGTCCTCCGGCCAACTCGCCGATTATGCAGAGCATGAGCCGGTTCTAGCCAATCGCATCCGGCACATTCAACACAGCCGATTTGCCACGCCGCTCGTGCATGTGCTCCTGCTGCTTCTTGGCTTGCCGTTTTTCCTGAGTCGCGAGCCGGGCAGCATGATCAACGACGCCGGGAAGTGCCTTGTAGTCTGCGGTCTGTGCTACCTGACAGCATACACCGGCGACAACCTCATCCGCACCGCCACGCTGTCGGCGCTGCCTGCGTGGATTCCGTTGATCCTCTTCACGCCCGTCGCGGTCGTCATGATCGACCGCATCAGAACGTAACAGCGGCGGACCAGGACCGGCGGTCACAGATGGACAGGGAATTCGAGCGGAGTGCAAACACTCGGCCACAGACGTCTCCCGTTTTGTGGCTCCTCCTCGGCTCCGCACTCAAGCAGTCCGAGTGACGAGGACTCGCGCACGAGAACGCAGGATGTCGTGGTGGATAGCACGCCGTTGACGCACGGGAGGTCTGGATGCCCTACTCAAGGGACCGATTTGTGCCCAACAAGCGGCTGTGGACCGCCACGTCATCTCACCGCAGCCTGGTGTTCGCAACGGAGCGTTACGATACCCCATGCAGGAATCTCGATCGGTGTCGCGACGGGGCGACCCTGTTCTTCCCGTGGGCTGCTGAGCCAGGCGCGTTTACCGTGGGTCGCGGACCACGTCAGCGTGGCGCTCTGGGCACGTTCCGATGCGTTGAACAGCCGTACCATCATCGCCCGACCATCTCTCGACGGCGTCACGCGCGAGACGATCACGTCAGCGGGTGCGACCTGCAGCGGAGGCTCGGACACCGGCGATTGTCCTTCGCCGAGTGGGACCGTGATCAGTGGCTGACCGCGCTCGATTCCAAACCGTTTCGCCGAAGCCGCATCGAATCGCCCGTGCGGTCGGATCGCATAGCGGATGGTCGCACGCCCTGGCTGGGCAGCGAGGTAGTTCGTTTCCCAGTAGTTGTTCATCACGTAGGAGTAGAGCAGGCTGGAGTTTTCTGCTCGCTCGCGCCAGCCGACCACGGTGGCATCCGTGGTCAATTCGCCGATCTCGATCAGCGGGGCGTCCATTGTCGCGAGCGTGATGCCGTGAGTTTCGTTCGAGACGTCCACCCAACGCTGGGTGGTGAAGTAGTTTCGGCATGCGCCGGGCAGTTGATCAATCTCCGGACGCATCATTCCCCACGCTAAGTCGACCCGGACGACCGGTTGCGGTATGTCAAACGGAAACGCGAAATACACTGCCTCCGGATGGTATACCTCGCGCTTGTCGAGATCGGCGATTACGTCGACATGGTGAGACCCTGCGGTGAGCCGTACTTCGCGTGTGAAGCGATCACAGCCCGGCGCCCGCATTTCGGTTCGTATGGAGGCCACGAGCGGTCCATGTTCGACCACCTCCAGATTCACGACTTCGGCGCGTTGCGGGCTATCGGGCCGCCGTCCCGCCACGTAGAGATAGTCGCCCAACCCTGCTGCGGATTTACGGTTCACCAGTTCTGCGTCAATCTCACGATGGCGCAAGCTGCAAACGGTGCCGGTACGCGGGTCGACTTCCACGGTCAGGTGGTCGTTGACCAGCCGGTTGCCGGACACACGAACTTCCTCTCCATTACGTGCTTTTCCGGCTGAGAGATTGTAGATGGAGACACCGAGCGGGGGCACGTCCTCGACCAGCACCGCGAGTTCACCGCTCCGCAGGCGTTGCGATGGCACGGGTCTACCGTCGGAACCGGATACGCGATCTCCCGACCGCTGCCATGTGGCCGGCAGAATAAGCACTTCACTGCGCGGCCAGGAGGACGTGTTGAATACGGCAAACCGCTCTGTCATTTCATTGGTCGGTGCAAAGCCTGCGGCTGCGGTGCCGATCAACTCGCGTGATTGTCGCTCCGCATCCATCGCGAATTGGCGTTTGGTTTTCCACTGCTGCCGGGTAAACGCGCTTTCGGGTTCACTGATGCTGTTCCACGAGCCCCACGTATGCTCGTCGAATAGGACGACGTTACGCCACGCGGCATCAAATGCGTCGGTCGGAAACTCCTTGGGGCGCAGCAGTGTCCAGAGAGTCTCGGCCTGAACAAGCCGTTCGGCCGCCGCGCGGTTCACCGCGGTTTCCCGCGCGGAAGATGCTGCACCGTCTTCCCAATAGGGGGTGAAGTCTCCGCGGACGACTGGAATCGAATCGCCGTACCGCCGTTCGAGGTCGGCGAACATCGCGTGCGCGGTCGTAAGGACAAGACGCGGAGATGCGTAATGCTCGTTCCATGCGCGCAGGAAGTCCGACAGGCCCGGATCGGGGGGGCCGTTGTCGGTATCAATGGTGTACCTCAGTTGAACAAAATCGTACGGGTGATCATCCTGTTCGAGCCGAGTGAGGTAGGCCAGCAAGCGTCGCCCGTCAAAAGCCGAGGTCAGATCGCGATCCCCGAAGTGCTCTGTTGTGCGGGCAGTGCCGTGAAACCACGAATAGCCTTGTCCGGCCATCCAGCAAAGCACCTTGTGTTGTCCAGACGGTGAGGACCAATAGAAGGGGCGGTCCCCCCAGGAGGTTAGCGTCCGACCGATTCGATGAGCGCGGTTGGGCCCGAGCGATAGATACCGTACGCCGGACTCCGCGAGCGCCGGAACAAGTCCCCATGCGTAACCGGGGATGTCGGTAATCATCGCGGAATCGATCGTGAGACCGTACTCCGCTTGCAGGCGCCTCGCCCAGCGCAGCAATTCGAACAGTTCTTCCGGTCGACATAGGCCGGTCAGCACGTTGGCGTAGAGTGCGTCCAGCCCGATCGAGCCGGCCCGAACGGCTGCCAAGAACGCCTCACGCTCCTCATCCTCTGCGACCCTTAGAAAAGCGTCGACCCCCCAGAGCGACTCGGGGTTCCACCTGAACCGTGAATCTGGTGGGTAGGCTTTGGTCTTGCGAATGAGCTTGATCGCCTCGCGTATGTGCTGGATCTGGCGATCAAGGACTTCGGACTGCACGTGCGTGTACCCGATATCCAGGTGGGTGTGGTGAAGGACGTAGACAACCCACGGTCGCACGGGGTTGATCGTAGCCTGATGCTCCGCCACGATCTTTCCGCTGATCCGCAGGCGAATTGGAATGTCGGTCTTCTGTTTGACAGCCGGAGCACGCACGCACACGGTGTGGCTTCCGGTGTGCAGGGTGATTGGCGAACGCACCGCGTCGCCCACCTCTACAATGGCGTCGGTTGTCTCACCTGAGTGGAGAATAACCAGTTCGATCAACTGCGCCTCACCGCCCGATTCGCGCGCGTGACGTAGCCTCGCCGCCAGCGGAAGCACGCGCAGTATGGCCGTTTCGGAACGAGTCGGCACTAACACCGTGTCGGCGGGAGCTTCGAATCGAATCGAATCGTAAACGAGCCAGCAGCCCGCGATGGTAGTCAGCGTCACGTTGTTTTCGCCCGACCGTAGGCTCTCTGCGGGGAGCGGTATCGTCACTGTACATGGCGAGCCCTCTGGGGCACGTTCTTCCAGCATGTAGTGGGAGCCGCCGGGCAACTGGTACGCGTCGGCGAACCCGTTCACCGCGATGCGCAGGCGCGGTGGTTCAGGTTGGTTCGTATCGAGAATGCGTACTACGAGCTGGCAACCCTCCTGAGTGGGTCTCGAACGCAGCCCGAAGGTGATGGTAAACGTGTGTGGTCGCCCGCCTGCCCATGTATCGAGCGGTCCGGGGTGGACGTGTGGCCAATCGCGTTTCGGATCCGAGCGTCCGACGACGTACATTGGTCCCACAGGAAACTGGGTCGGGTATTTGATGAAGTCGGCAGCATCGAGCGCGAGGTCGGCCACGCTACCATTCGACCGCCCGATCGTCCAAAGCGTCTTCTGTTGGGTGGCTATCTGTGATGCCGATGACTCTGCCGCGAGAACCAACACCATCGCGGCTGCAGACGAAAACCCCGGAAGTCGAACACACGTTGCTTTCATGGCGGACCATCCCAAAACCGTCAGGTTCCATCAAACGGGTGAACTCGATTCTGCAAATCATGGTAGCCGGGCTCGGTAATTCGTGCACGCGCGATCGGAGTCGGAACAAGACATCCTTCGCCTCCCAGCAAGAACGTGCCCACCGCGCTTGACGTCTCCGATCCAGCCCTCAGACTTGCACTTCCGACTACCGCCAGCGCAGGAGATCCACCGTGCGAACCGTCGTAGCGAAACTCGCGATTTTACTAGCCGTATCCTGTCCGCTCGTAACGCGCGGCCAACAGGCGACGTTGGTCGACGAGTTGGACGTGCTGTATCCGGATGCATTTCCAGCTTCGGAGGTGGCCCACCTCGAGAGCGACACGGCACGCGGCGTTCCGGCGGGCGTACATATTCAGGTTGCCGGGCTGCCCGGCAAGTCGCCGGTGCGGTGGAAACTCACGCTCAACGACGCTATCCTCACCGAAGCCCGCGCCTTCCAGCTCATCGACGTGCCCGTCGAACAGAACACGGGCCTCAACAGCCGAACCGAAGCCTGGGACGGCCAGAAAAACCCGCACGTGATCCGACGGTCGCCGTTCCGTGTTTTCGAGGCGCTCGAACCGATGGGAGACATAGTCGAGGCGAGCAGCACTGGTGTCCTGGCGTTTCGCCTGGAGGTGCCGATCGCGGCGGAGGCCGAAGTCGGGCCGCGCGAATACGTTCTCGGTCTCGAAGCGGGAAGTTGGCGACAGGCACTGCGATGGGAACTGAACGTCCACCCTGTGACAGTCCCACCGACCGGACCGCAGAGTCCGGGGTACACCAACTGGTTCAGCACCGACGTCATCGCGCAACGACACGGTCTCGAACCCTGGAGCGAACCGTTCTGGGAGATGCTAGCACGTTACGTCGACCTCATGGTGCGCGGGCGGCAGAACACGTTCTGGATTCGCTGGGGCGACTTCGTCAACGTCGGCGCGGACGCGAGTGTCACCCTGGACCGCCGACGATTCCTTCGATACGTCCGGCTCTTTCTGGACCGTGGCTTCACGCGCATCGAAGGCGGGCATCTCGCACACCGCCACCAAGGCGACTGGGGATCACCCCGTCTGGACATCAGCCTCACCGGCAGCGACGTCAACAGCGACAAAGGCCGGTCCGAACTGGAGGCGATACTGACCGAAGTGAAATCGGTGCTCGCCGACCTCGATCTGCCCGCACAGACGGTGTATCTCCAGCATCTCTCGGACGAGCCCACCGACACCAATGCCGAGAGCTACAAGGCGCTGGCCGAACAGGTTCGACGTCACATTCCGCGTGTGAAGATCTTCGAGGCGACCACGTCACTTGCGTTGGTTGGCGCTGTGGATCACTGGTGCCCGAAGGTGCAGGACTACCAACAGCACCGTGATTTCTTTGAGGAACGCAAGCGATCGGGTGAGGGCGTCTGGGTCTACACCTGCTTGGCGCCCGGCGGACCGTGGCTAAACCGTCTCCTGGACCAAGAACGGCTGCGGCCGGTGTACCTGGGGTGGGCACTGATCAAGTATGACCTGGCGGGCTTTCTCCACTGGGGACTTAATCACTATCGGCCCGGAGTTGATCCGTTTACGCACAGCGTGGTTCCCCACGGTGATGGTCCGCCTAACTTCCTTCCGGCGGGCGATTCGCATGTTGTGTATCCCGGTAAGGACGCCCCACTGTCAGGCCAGCGTTTCGAAGCCCAGCGGATCGGCATGGAAGACGCCGAGTTGCTGCGGCTGCTGATGGAGCACGACCGAGCGACGGCTGAGACGATCGTCGCCCGCGTCTTTCGGAAGTTTGATGATTAGGTTCTCCTCCGAATTAGTTACTGGAGAAACGTCCCGGTAGAGCCTGTTTGACTTTGAGTGCGAAGTATTCGAGATCGTGGAAGCCGTAGGCGATGCGTTTGATGACTTTGATCTTGTTGTTGGCGCCTTCCAGTTTGCT
>JAJDDU010000454.1 GCA_029260155.1 Phycisphaerae bacterium
CGCGCCGACAGTGCCTTCAGCGTCAAACGGGTCACCGCGTGAGCGTCCGCCGGCATTGTCGTCCCCGGCTGAGCCAGAACGATGTTGAGCATCATTTTCAAATGCGCCCGCTGCAAGTTCCGGCGATGACTGGAAATACAAGGGCGACGATTGGTCCAGTCCGACGAGCCGCCTTCTTCCGCGAGCTCGGACCAAATCACGTCCGTCGTTGTCTGCAACAATTCCGGAACGGTGATGGCGTCTTGGTCAGCAGGCACTTTGAGCTCGGCGTCGTAAACGCGACCAATAGTGAACGGGTTGAGCAGATGGAACAGTGGCCAATACTGGGTGGCGGCGACTCGGTCGTGAATCCGATACTCACGCGCGCTGTCGTAGTCGTCCGAGTCCCAGTGTCCCCACCGCCCTGCACCGAGCTTGTTGATCAGCTCCGGTGCGAACTGGAACGCGTCGTCTGCAAAGACGTGTTTCATCAGGAAGTCCAACGCCTCGCGCTGTTTCTCCACAGTGACGATTTCAAACGGCGGCTTCTCTTGCGGATCGCCCTTGTGGTTGCGGTTAATGTACTGGCCGCCGACGAAACGCGCCGTGAACTGCGAGACGCGACCATATTCAAAGAGCAGCGCATCGAATGCCCGCCGAAGCCGACTGTAGCTCTCGCCGTCTTCCACGGCCCATGTCTCGATATCTGCTTGCAAATCCTGAACGAGGTTCATTCGGTACTTGGCGTAGCGAATCGGATCGCTGCTGTTGTCGTAGACATTGACCAGAGGATCCGGTGCAAAGAACCCGCGGTCCTCGTCGGTACCATACATGTGTCCGGGTTCGGCTGATCGCGACGCGATGGTGGTGAGCAGCTCCTCTTCGGTTTTGAGCTCCTCGCCCGTGTGGCTGTACCCGTATTCGATGGCCCACATATCATAGGGTCCAAGGCCGACACCGTAGAAGTTGTTCTGGCCCTTCTCGGTGGTCGCGAACATGGCTGGGCAGTAGTCCATCACGGACGCTGACGTCGGCACGTCCGCGTCTCCGGACGTCTTGAGAATCTCATCGAGCGGCTTCCATGAGCTGGCTTTGAAATTGTGCCTCAGCCCGAGCGTGTGGCCGACCTCGTGTGAGACGACCCACTTGAGGAACTGTCCGATGTACTTGTCGCTGAGCCCGCCCTTGCCCTGGGCACGGTGCAGGAAGTCGGCGAATACCATTTCATGGCCCATACCCTGGGCGTACGTGCAGACCGAGTGTTCGTTCCCAACGATCTGGCGCATCAGATCGAGATCGAAACCCGAGTCTGCGCCGCCGTAGCTCGTCTCGTTGGGCAGCAGTCGTTCTTCTTGGGGGACAAACGCCCATTCGGGATTGGCGGCAAGGAATTCCTGCAACTGCGGATCGTATCCGGCGGCTGGTCCTTTGGCAGCCATTCGGGCGTATTGCGCCGAAATGACACGCATGAACGTGTCGTCGATGACGATATCTGCATCGAGTATTTGTCCGGTGCGCGGGTTGGTCCGCGACGGGCCCATGGCGAACGCCCGCCCGCTCACGATCCAACGGATGAAGTTGTATCGCACGTCCTCGGGGTCGATGTCTTTCCATTCGTTGGTATCGGTTTGCTGGCGAACCGCGACGGCGTTCAGCAGGCCTGCTTTGGCGAAGGCCTCGTTCCACATCAAGACGCCTTCGCGTATGTGGCGCCGGTACTTGATGGGGATCGTTTTCT
Organism: Phycisphaerae bacterium; assembly: GCA_029260155.1. Classification (GTDB taxonomy): domain Bacteria; phylum Planctomycetota; class Phycisphaerae; order UBA1845; family UBA1845; genus OFTM285. The sequence goes on from JAJDDU010000454.1 coordinate 1,718, forward strand.
CAAGATAGAAGATAATCTGGTCGTCCGGATGCACGTCTGAAACCGCCGCCTTGGGATCGGCCTTTCGCAAATGCCAGCGATGGATACGGCGATCGAAAATCGTGTGGTCGTCGTGATCCCGGCCGTAGTCCTTCACGGCTGACATGAAGTAGCCGACTCGGTCGTCCGCTTGCCGGGGCTTGTAGCTGTTGTCGGGCAGTTGGCTGATACTGTAGTGGACGCGAGCGCGAATGCCGTCCGCAGTCTTGCTGGTGTAGGCAGCATCGACCGACAGCTCTATGTTCTTCTTGAAAGCCTTGGTCTCCGCCCAGCGGCTTAGCCCGGAATTCATACGAGCGTTGTAGACCCGCGACAGCCCGACGCGGTCTTTCTTGAGGACGTCGTCGAAGTCGATTACGGGATCGCCGCCTCGCTTGCTGACAATCTTGGTACTGAGGACAATTCGATCGGTGTAGGTTCGGGCGACGACGTCCTCGACGGTCGAGTCCTTCGCACGCGCGTGCCGCAGGTCCGGCTCGATCAACACGAGCTTCTTGCCCATCTCGTGCCACTGACCAACGTAGCCGCCCCACATGAATCCGGTGAACGCGGGTCCACCGGAGATGCTGGCTGCCATGAGGAAATCTTTGCCCAGCATCGATTTCGGAACAACGACCAGGAGGTGGTCTTTCTTCTTGTCGTAGTAGAGATCGAAGAATCCGGGGAGCTTCTCATGCCCTTCGCTGACTTCGTCAAACGGTGGGAAGTCGGGTTTCTTTTCCGGCTTCTTGGCTTTCTTCTCCGCCACGGGCGGTTTTGCCTTGGCGGCTGATTCCTCACCGGCAAACGCCAGCGGATGAGCGAGCCCAATGGCCAAACCAGCCATCAGCATGCGAACGGGCCATTTGCCCGACCTGTGAGGTATGCTCTTCATCAATTGCGACTCCTTGTAGGTCTCCGTGGAACAAAGGGTAGCGCGGCGTATCGCCAAGTGTCTCGGCGATCATGCTGCTTCCCCGACAAACGTGGGCCTCTCAAACCGCGGCCCGCACGAGCTATCCAGTATAGTGCTTTTCGTCCTGCGAGATCATCGTTGCCGTGTCGTTTGTCGTAATGTTGACAGCTAATTACAACTGCGGTTAATGCATATCGGATAAACTGGTTCCCCAGCATGCCTCAATCGCCCCTGAAGGGTCGCGAAAGAGCATGCGATGCGCGGGCTTCGAGCCCATGCAACCTAGAGTGTTCCCGTGGTTGACGCAACATCCATCAAAGCCGACGACGAGAAGCGCGCAGAACGCGTCCCGCTCAGCGCGCCAGCGTTCAAGCGGATGGTGCGCGCGACCTTCCCCCACAAAGGGCTGATCGTCTCCGGAATCCTCGCCTCCGTCGTATACGCGATGCTCCACTCGGTGAGCGTGCTGGCTGTGCTCCCCATCCTCAAGGTACTGCTGGAAGATGAGGGGCTACACGGCTGGGCGGACCGCACCATGGCCGGTGCCCACGTCGGAGCGGAGTTCAGCGTCCGCGAAACGGAGTCGCGCGCAGCCCTCCTCGTGGAGAAAGTGGTCGCTAGCTCCGAGCTCCACCAGCAAGGCCTGCGACCTGGCGCCGAAGTCGTGGCACTCGATGGCGAACGCCTCGCACCGCGCGACTGGTTGCAGCGCGTTGCGGCTGCGACGACTGAAGATCGCATCCGCTTTTCGACAACGAGCCCAGCCGGCGACCACGAGATCACGGTTTCGACGGGCTGGAAGCAACGCATGGGCTATCGACTCGTCTTCCTCGTGCCCAGAGACGCCACCGGCAGTGGGCGAATGACGGCACTGAAGTTCGTGCTCACCGCGCTGGTTATCGTCGTTATCGCAGCCAATCTCTGTCGCTTCATCGGTGAGTTTTTGGTCCGCCTAGGCGTGTTGCGCTCCATGATGGACTTGCGGCGGGAGCTTTACGGCAAAGTGCTCGGGCTGCCCATGGCCCGCTTCACGCGCAACACGGGCGACATGGTCACCCGATTCGTTCAGGACATTCAGGAAGTCCAGCGCGGACTCATGTCCCTGTTCGGCAAGACGATCCGCGAGCCTCTAAAAGCCATCTTCATCCTTGCGGCGGCGCTCCTGCTCGACTGGCGCATCACCATCACCATGATCGTCATCGCACCAGCGGCAATCCTCCTGTTTTGGCGCGCCGGCACGTCCATCAAGAAGGCCAACAGGAAACTCCTCCGCGGCTACGGCAGCATGATCAATACCCTCTCGGGCACTCTGGCCGCCATCGGCGTCGTCAAAGCGTACACCACCGAAAACGTCGAACGCCGCCGACTCTGGCGCGTCGACCGAGCCATGTTCCGCCATCAAGTGAAGATCATCCGCCTCGAAGCCATGATGAGCCCGCTGCTCGAAGTGCTCGGCATCGTCATGGTGTCCGTTGTCACCGTTTGGCTTGGGTCGCGGGTGGTCAGCGGCGAGATCGATGTTGCAAGGTTTGGGGCACTGACCGTCATGCTGGGCATGATGTTCGACCCGCTGAGGAAGCTGGCCGACGTCTACACCCGTATCATGCGCAGCGGCGCGGGGGCGGATCGCCTGTTCGAATTGCTCGATGCCCAACAGGAAAGCGAGATCCACGCCGGCACGCGCGTCCTCGACAACCTGGAAGGCGACATCGAGTTCCGCGACGTAACGTTCACCTACCCCGAGGCCGACACACCTGCACTTCGCGACGTAAGCCTCACCGTCACGCGCGGCGAGACGATTGCCCTCGTCGGACGAAACGGCTCGGGTAAGACCACGCTCGTCAATCTGCTGGCCCACTTCTACGACCCCCAGCACGGGGCGATTCTGTTCAAGGGCCTCGACATCCGCGAAATCACGCTTAGGAGCCTGCGGAAACTGATCGGGCTTGTCAGTCAGGACACCGTCGTGTTTCCCATCTCGCTGGCTGACAACATTGCGTACGGATCCCGCAACGGGATGCGCGAAACGGTAATCGACGCAGCCAAGCGCGCCCGCGCGGACGAATTCATCCGCCGAACGCCTGGGGGCTACGACACCATTCCAGGCGACATGGGCCGCACCCTCTCGGGTGGACAGAAACAGCGCATCGCCATCGCCCGCGCCATCCTCCGCGACGCCCCCATCCTCGTATTCGACGAAGCCACCAGCCAGATCGACTCCGAGTCCGAGCAAGAAATACAAGCGGCCGTCAAGGAGTTCTCGAAAGACAGGACGACGTTCATTATCGCCCACCGTCTGAGCACGATCCGCTTCGCCGATCGCATCGTCGTCCTCGACGACGGAAAAATCGTCGACGTCGGCACGCATGACACCCTCATCAAACGCTGCGCCTTCTACCACGGGCTTTGTGAGACCCAGCTGCTGGCGTAGCCCGCCTATTAACGCACAGATTGCGACTTGGAATTGCCGCCCGAATATGCGACACTGGTTCATCACGATCTGTGTTCGAACGGAGGCTGCACGATGACAATTGATCGCACGGTGTTCGTGTTGGGCGCGTTGCTTGGCGGCATGCTGCTCACAACCACAGCACAAGCCGACGGCGGCGGCGGGGCGATCATCGTAAATGATGAATCAACGCCCTGCCTGACGCCCGAAGAACGCGTCATGGCACAAGCGTTGACGGGAACGGGACCGACCTCGGGCAAGCCCGCGCGATTCAAATTCTATCCGATGGCTGGGCGTCTCTACCGAGACCTGTTCATCTCGAACTTCGTCGACCTCGCGCCGCCGGGGACGATCCTGTCCTGGGAGTGTACCGATTACAGCTACGACGGGCACGACGCCAGCGATACGATCATCCGATCGTTCGGCGAGCAGGCCATCGGCGTCCCGATCTTCGCCGCGCTGGACGGCCTCGTTCTGTTCACACACGATGGCGAGTTCGACATGAACACAGAGTGCCAAGGGGTTGGCAACCACGTCGTCGTCAACCACGCCAACGGGCGAGCCACCCGCTATTGGCATTTCAAGAAGAACAGCGTCATTGTCTCGCCGGCTCAGTGGGTCCGCGCGGGCGAACCGCTGGGATTGACCGGATCGAGCGGCTGCAGCACGTACCCGCACCTCCACTTCTCAACACACGACTTCGGCGCTGTGTTTGAGCCATGGGCGGGAGAATGTCGTCCGGGGGAAAGCGGCTGGATCGATCAGCCCCCCGTGGATACCGACCTGCATCCGATCGATTTCGGCATCACCTGGCAGAACATGGCCGGCTATCAGGGGCCGCCGTACGAGTTTCCACGCAGTGGTCAGATCGGCCTGAGCGACAACTTCGTATACGTCTGGTGGATCACGAACCACCTACCGGCCAACAGTCGGTGGCGGCTCGAGTTTCAACGACCTGACGGCACCTTCGCGTTCGTTTCTTCAAACAGTCAGTTCGCCAATCCGTTCTGGCGATGGTCGTGGTGGTGGTGGAGCTTCAACATTCCCGACATGCACACCATCGTGGGGACGTGGCATGTGCATTTGTTCATCAACGACGAACTGATGGTCATCGCGCCGATCGAAGTAGTCAAAACGCGGACGGCAGATTTCAATCGCCCCCCGGAGCCGATCACGGTGTTCCTCGATCCGGCTGAACCGACCATCGCGGACGTGATTCACTGCAAGGTGGATACGTCGCTCGTGTTGGATGATCTGGATTACGACATCGTGCGTTACGAGTACATCTGGACAGTCGATGGGCAGGAGGTGCGACATGTGACGACGGCTGCGCACTCGGACATGATTCCCCACCACATCGCGTCCGCCGGCGAACTAATCGAGTGTACGGTCACGCCGCGCGATGCCATGGCAGCAGGCCCGACGACCTCGGCGGCGGCAACGGTCGGTTGCCCACAACCGCTCGATTTTGGCTGTGACGGCGATATCGACCTGACCGACTACGGACAGTTCTTCGCCTGCGTCACCGGACCCGGTGAAACGACCTCCGGCGAGTGCGTCGCCGCCGACACCGATGGCGACGGCGATGCCGACCTCCTCGATTTCGCCACGCTCATGCGGCGACTCACCAACGATTGCGGCGTACGGGTTGTCGAGCATCCGGTAGACCAAATCGTGTGCCTTGGAGGAATGGCCACGTTCCACGCAACAGCCGACGCCGAAACCCCCTTGTACCAGTGGCGGCACAACGGACACACGATCTTCGGAGAGACAAACAGCACGCTGGTCATCGACACCGTCACAGCCGACGACACTGGAGAGTATCTAGCGTACGTCGTCAGCGATTGCGCGCTCGATTATTCCCGCTCGGCCACGCTTTCGGTCCGCCCGCCGCCCGAAGTCGTGACTCCGCCCGAAGACGCGAGCACCTGCCTTGGCGCCGCCGCCTCGTTTACCGTCGACGCCGACGGATTCGCGCCGTTGCACTACCAGTGGCAACACAACGACGCCGACATCCCCAATGCCACGGATGCTGCCTATTCAATCGCTCTGGTCGCCCCCGACGATCTCGGTCAGTATCGGGCGGTGGTGACCGATGGGTGCGGGCTGACGGTGGAATCGACGCGAGCGGAATTGACGTTGGGACAAGAGCCGGTCATCACCGGTCAGCCGTCGGGCGCCACGCCCTGCGTCGGGGGCAGCGTCTTCCTTTTCGTCTTCGCCGACGACGCGGTATCGTTTCAGTGGTACAAGGACGACGTTCCCATCGCCGGCGCGACGTCCTCATTCTTCGCCCTGTCGGGCGTCACGCAGGACGACTCCGGCGTCTATCACGCATCCGCGATCGGCGCGTGCGGCAGCGCTGCGTCCGACCCCGCAAACGTGACGGTCATCGACTGCGTTCCATGACCCGACGTGTGTGAGCAGCTACAGCGGAATACCGATTTCGCCGGCCAAGTGCTGACTGCTGATCTCGCCGATGTAGACGAACACAGAGGCGAAATACAGGATTCCGGTGGCCGACTGCGTGCTCCGCAACTTGACGCAATCCCACACCATGTAGGCGAACATGCCCACCGCCAGCAAACCCACCGCGACCCGCAACGACACGATCAGCCACGCCCCAGCCAGCGTTGTCGCCAATCCGCCGCTCGAAGGGCCGGTCAACTCCGCGAAGTATGCGATGCCGACACAGATCAACAGAAACGCCCAGCGAAGCGCCACGGCCAGCGCGAACAGCCCCGCCAGCCGGCGTAGCGGCGCGATCGTCATCTCCGTGGCTGTCAGATAGGCATGCCCCAACAGCCACGCAACGGTCACGCTCCCGAGGAGCAACGATCCCAACAACTGCCCGACCACGTTCAGCAGGCTGACCGCAACCGACGAGTCTCCCCGATTCATCGACCAGATGCAGCACGACGCGATCCCGAAGACGCCTCCCGCACCCGCAACCACACGCAGGACGGCTGGCTTCGCGTTCATGACGGGAGCGACCACAATTACAGCCGCCGCCATCACCGCAGTCACCAGCGCGGTCATTCCGCCCGCCAAGCCCAGTCCGCCGCTCGCCACGGCGCCGCGCATGATGCTCCACACGCCTACGCCCACCGACGCAGCCAACGCGACGATCCCGATCAAACGTACCCAGCCAGAAGCCGTCGCCTCGATCCGACTGACACTCAACACCAGCAGCATCCCGCCGGCCAACGAACAAAGCAGTGTTGCAATCATGACGCGGACTATGCTATACCGCCCGACGCCATTGCGGAACACCCCGACCCAACATCGCGCGATGACCCACGTTCACAACTGAAACTGAAGGTGTGGCACCGGTTTCCAACCGGTGGAATCACGGGCAATCGATTTGAGACCCGATGTTGGCTTCCATCAGCAACTTGTCCGCGTCGTCCACAGTCCCGTCGCAGTTGCCGTCAGCCCGAACCGAACACAGCGAGGCTGTCTGATTGTACGCCTCACAGAAGAGGTCGATATCCTTGGAACCAAAGCCGCCGTCGCCATCTCGTCCGCATCGGGCGCGTTCCCATGCCAGAATATGACGCGATCACCTACCTCCAGCGTTGCACCGAGCGCGTAGGGCGGGTTTGACCCGCCGCCATTCAGCAAGAAGCGCGTGAAACGCGCCCTACGCCCATTTGTACCCGGTCGCATCGACATCGCCGTTGATGGTCACGCGCGTGTCTTCCGGAACCTCCCAATCGCCCTTGGCGACGTTGCCCGTGATATCCACCGTCGTGTCATCGTTTTCGATGCCATTCTTCAGCGTGACGTTGACGAAGCGCACGTCCCCGACCACCGTCATGTCCGCGCGGCTCTGCAGTTCAAGCTCATACTCCCCCGTCCCTTCGTACTCCACCTTGCCGGCCACGGTCAGCGTAAGCCCGGCAAGAATGTCCAACCCCGTCGCACTCCCACCCGCCGTAAACGAGGCAATCGTCTGGTTGTTGGGATTACCCACCGGAACATTGTACGTAATCGTCCCCGCGATCTCGTGGAAGACGTCATGCTGCGCCAGCGGAACACCATCCGGATCCCAGTTCTCGGGAGTGTTCCAGGATCCCGTCGCCTGTTCGTTGTCCCAGCACTTGGTGTTCGGTCCCGGCGGATCACATTGCCCGTACCCCAGTTGGGGAACCACGAGCACAACGGCGGTCGCGATACAAGCGTGCACAAATGGTCGCTGTCTTGCCGACATCTTTACATCTCCTGACGTTGAAATGAACCTGTGGGCGGGCCGATAACACGGCGGCCCGTCAAAAAAAACTCATTCTTGGTAGTCGAACAGAATCTGAAACAACCCGAAGTCCGCTTGGTCGACGTCCCCGTCCCAGTCGATGTCGAAGCCCTCGCAATTCGGCGGGACCTTTGTCGCGGCGGTTCCCGTTACGCAATCAAGAAACACCTCGTAGTCCAGAAGGTCGACAATGCCGTTGCCGTCAGAGTCTCCAAAGACAGGCAGCGCCAGAAGATAGTTCGCCCGAGATCCGTCGCCGAAGGTCAACTGTGTCGCGAATAGGCCGGCGTCATTGAAGCTCTTTCGAAGCCCATCGCTCCCTCCTGTATCTGCCCAGAAAAGACTGATCCCGTCGATAAGTTCGGACATCGCAAACACGTGCCCATTGAAGTGCTCTCCCGTCCGCAGAACCGGATACCAGACACCGGTGCGTCGATCGCGAACCGCGAAGACAATGTCATTGGTTCCGTCAATCCCGGTTCCGCGGACCCGCGAGTAACCGAGCAGGTCGCCGCCATCGTTCATGGCCTGGACACCGAAGAGTAGGTTGTCGAATACAGCATCCGGTCCGAGCGGGGCAAAGGCGTCGCTCTCACGAAGAACGACTCTTGGAGCCCCGTACGATCCGAACAACACTGCTGCATCGTTCTCCTCGGTTACGTCCCCGCGGAAACGCATGACGAAAGCAACGCGGGCTGCGGCGCTGATGATCGCATTCCCGCCCGGGCCGAAGGTCACTCGGGGTCCAATCCCGGGTACCGGGTCGCCTTCGCGTGCGAGCAGGCGCTCACTGGGCGACGAGTACGCCCAGCGCGCAAAGTTATTCTCGCTCACTACACCCTCGCCGCGGAGCCCCATTCCGAACGCGACATCGCCCCGCGCATTCAACGCTGGAAGACCGCCGCTCCCACTGAAGAAGATATCCCCCTCGATTCCCCACGCAGGATCACCTTCTCGAGCAACAAGGTGCAAGTCTCCAGGTAGGCCCGCCCAGTAGCCCGTGTCATTGTCGAAATCGACGGTGTCCCCAGTGACCACGCCGCGGAAGGCGGCTTGCATATTGGGGTTGAAGATCAACCCGTCGATCCAGGCGAATGTGACGCCGGGTTCCGTGCCGGGGGCGGGGTCGCCCGTTTGGACGATTAGATGCCAGGCTGTGGCATCCACTGCCCAGTAGGCTACGTCGTTCGTGTTGTCGATCCCGGCGCCCGCGAGAAGGTATGCGGTCATGAATCGGCCGTCGTCTGTCAGTTCAGAGAAGAAGTGCCCATCGGCGCGGATCACGACACCCGCCGCCATGCCCGGCGCTTGGTCGCCGGCGCGGATGATGAGTTGCAAGTCGCCGGCGGGGCCGACGATGAGGGCTTTGTCGTTTACGTTTGGGATTACGCCGGGGCCGAGCAGGATTGCGCCGATCGACAGCGTGCCGTCCTCGCCCATTGAGTAGGTCACTTCCCAATCGTCGTAGATCACGCCCGGCGGCAAGCCAGGGACTTGATCCCCTTCGCGCGCCACAACGGCCAACCCGCCCGGCGGGCCGTAGTACAGCACCAGATTGTTCGACCCGTCCACCCCGTCCCCCGCGATGAACGCCTCGAACGACACCGCGCCCCCGGCATCGATCTGCGGCTTGCCCACCCAGATCACCGTGGCTCCGTCAATCCCCGGCGCCGGATCGCCCGTATGCAAGATCGGCGTCACAATCGTCCGATTGATGCCCTCACCCAGCGCACACTGTCCCGCAATAGCCACCACGCCGACGAGCAGGCACCAGACACTCGCAGACAGTCTCGGGGTCCGGGCGATGTGCGATAGAGACCTCATTGTTCAAACTCCGTGGCGGATTTGGGATGCCCGCATTGTACCGAATTCCAGGTGTCGATCCCAAGCAAATCCTCAATTGAGCGTAGGGCAGGTTTGACCCGCCGCCATTTCGCAAGAAGGCGGGTGAAACCCAATGGCCCTACGGTGAGGAAAGTGATCGCGATCACCGGCTGCGTTGTTGATTCTCGCACCTGCCGGGGATCCGTGTTTCCGGTCGCGAAAACGGTCAACTCCGAAGGATCCGAGCTTGGGTTGGTACCATCGCGGTCCACCCGCCCTCAATCCCCGGTTCTGCGAGGCACGCCTCCTTCGTGTAACATGTTGTCGCGACGCGACGATTCGCAACCCGCGGATTGGAAGAATCCGCCGGTTTGTGACATCATATTGGGTGGAGTCGACTTCGACTTCGCGTGTAAAGAAAATCGACCTCGATAGGAGTGCAAGAACATGAAGTACGCAATGACCCTCACCGCCCTGACGCTAACGCTCACGTTCGCAGGCAGTGTATCGGCCGAGGACTCGGCTCTGCCGAATTGCCCGGTGATGGGCGAACCCATCGATTTCTCCGTCACCACAAACACAGCCGACGGGCCGCTCTACTTCTGTTGCAAGATGTGCATCAAGAAGGTCAAAGACAATCCGTCCAAGTACGCCAAAGCGGTAGCCGAACAACGCAAGGTTCTTGCTGCGCTGCCCAAGGTCCAGGTCACATGCCCGGTCACCGGCGAGCCCGTAGACGGAAAGTCGTTCGTCGAGATTAAGGGCAAG
>JAJDDU010000455.1 GCA_029260155.1 Phycisphaerae bacterium
CTGTTTCCGCGCCTGCTGTGTGGCCTTGGCGAGTTCCTCGGCCGGCAGGATGAACTGAGTCGCAATTAGAGCCATGGAACCAGCGGCGTCATCACCGTCTTCATCGGGCTGCCGGATCAGGAAACCAGCGAACATGCCGTCCTCCGCAAATACCGGTCCGGAGCCGCCGGCGGCCACGAGCAACGATCGCGGTGCCGTGATCATTCCGCTAACGCTTCCATCTATCACCACTGAAGCTCGATTGAAGCGCTCCTGCATCCGAACGATGGTGAAGTACATGTCGCCGACCCGAAGCTCGGATGAATCGCCCAGGTGAAGGTACGGGAAAGTCCGCCCTTTCGCGTCCGTCACCTGAAACCACGCCAGGTCGAGTTCGGAATCTCGTGCGACGAGGCGCGCCTCGTTTTCCTCAGCTTCATTGCCGATGATGATTCGATAGTCGCCGGTCTTGTGCTTTGGCTTGGGCATTTCCATCCCAGGCGGACCACCCATCATCTTGAATTCCATGCCACCCATCGGATCGAGGGATGAGTTGGCGATGACGACCAGACCTTCGGCGTTGACCAGTACACCGGCGACTTCTTTCTGAGATGTGCTCTCCTGGCCGAAGAACTCCTCCGTGGCGACGAACTTGAGCGTTACGATAGCCGGGGCATACTTTTCGCGGAGCTGCTGTATGCGTTCGCGCCGTTCGGCTTGGTGTTTCGTTTTGAACGCCTGATAGTCCACATCAGTGGCTACGGTCGGTGCCGCCACCAGCAAGGTTGCAAGTACCGCGCTACCAAAAACTTGTCGCATTTGTCTTTTCCTTTTGTTCATAGTGATTAGTCCCAGTCGGGCTGCAGAAACAAGAATCGAGTCTCAATGCCGCGCAGAACCAGCATTCGCAGTGTTTCCGGTTTCGTTTCTTTCGCGGATTTCAGAGCCGCGGCAAAACCATCGACATCAAGAACGACTCGCTCGCCGATCTGCAAGACAAGGTCGTCGCTGCGAAGATGACCGACACCGCCCCAGCCTCCAGCTTCGACTTCAGTGACAATGACGCCACGCGTACCTGTTCTCCAACGATTCTTGGCGACGTCGAAGAATGTCACATCTCGCACTTCCACATCGAAGTCTCGGTCTTTGACGTGACGTGCTTCGTCCGCTCGCTCCGGTGTTGCCAACAACTGCGAACTGAGCGTTTGTATCTTGCCGTCCCGCACAACGTGGATCGCGACGGTATCGCCGACGCTCATCCGCCTCAGCGCCATGACAAAAGTGCTCTTGTCCTTGGCGCCACGAGGACGAAGCTTCATATCGTCTATGGACGTGATGACGTCGCCGACCATCAGGCCGATCGGTGCGGCCGACGCTTGCTCGTACACGCGCACAATGCGAAAGCCCTCGGCGCTTTCCGTGCCTGCGAGCTTGGCCACTGCGCGGCTGAGAGGCTGAACCTCGACGGGCAGCCACGGTTTATCGAGTTCGTTCGGGCGCTGATCGCGTTCCTCCTCGCGCGGCAAAATGACGGTGAGATAGCGTCCACCCTCCCGTTCAAACTCAACGAGGATCCCGCTGGATGTTGCCACGCATTCCTCAATCGCGCTCTCAAATGCAGCGAGGTCGACGATTCGGTGACCGCCAACAACCCTGACAACGTCCCCAGTTTCCAGTGGCGGTTTGGCGCGAACGGCCGGTCCCCCTAGAGCTACGCTGGTCACGAGGACACCCTCTTCATTCGGAAGACGCCGGTTTCTAGCCATGCGCTGCGTCATGCCGCGAAGCGTCACACCCCAACTTTTCACGGCGAGTCTCGGCCCCAAGTCTTTCTCATACTTCTCTGTGACGAGTTCGGTCTCGAAGGTCTTCTCGTCACGCTCGAAACTGATCTTCAGATTCGAGCCGATCGGCAGATCACTGAGGTGCCGGCGAAACTCCGGCATCTGATCGCCGTGAAGGACTGTGAACGGTTTGTCGTCAATAGTGAGAATGAGATCGCCGGGGCGAAGGCCGGCCGTTGCGGCGGGCGAGTCTTCGACAACGGAGTTGACGAGCACACCACGTTCATGTGCGGTCGAGTGAATCGGCTTGAACTTCAATCCGACGAAGCTGCGAATCACCTCGCCGTGATCGATGAGTTGCCTTGCAACATCTTTGACGATGTTGCTGGGGCTTGAGAATCCCATATCGCCGCCGAATGGCATCCCCCGTGTGTTAACGCCGATGATTTCGCCTTTCAGGCTGACCAGTGGCCCACCCGAGTTACCAGGGGCGATGGCGGCGTCATGTTGGATCCAGCGGTAGTAGGAACCCGTCGGCTGATCACGATCGAGAGCCTGTTCGTAATCGGCGTCGTCCTCGAAGAAGTTGGACAACAGCCGTTTGTCACTGTTCACGATGCCGAAGGACATCGAATGAGACATACCCCAAGGCGCCCCCATGGCCAGCACCGGGTCGCCGATTTCGACGTCATCGGAATCGCCGAACTGCGCCACCTTGAAATCCGCATCTTCGCCTAGTTCGCGCGGGTCGAACTTCAGTACGGCGATATCGGAAAGAGGGTCTTCGCCGACGAGTTTGGCTTCAATCTCGGTCTTGTCCGCAAGGATGATCTTGAACTTCGCGCCATCCATGGACACGTGAGCATTGGTGACGATGTGCCCTGCCTCAGAGACGATCGTCCCGCTGCCACCATGGCGCGTCAGTCTGGCTCGACCGTCTTGATGCGCTTCAGTAACCGTGACGATGCTGACGACCGCGCCGAAAACGCGGTCCCGGGCCCAAGCCACACTACTCGGTGGAACGAGCGTCTCGCGCCACCGAACTTGTGGATTCTGCTCCAGAGCGTTCGGTGACTGCGCGGTGGCCGGCACGACCAGACAATACGCGCTCGGCAACCCGAGTAATAGAAGAAGCATACGGTAGTTAAATGCGATCATCGCGAGTTCCTCGTCGTCAGTGGTCTTCCGGCGTTCAGTCAGCCGCTATACGGTGGTTTAGACGCTGCTGATGACGCTTGCCCTTCGCGAAGGGACAGACCGCAGCCCGGTGGGACGAACAGCGGCGGCGGCGTGACGGATACTTGAGCGTCGCCGACACCGCAGCGTCCAGGACGCGTGAAGCCCGTGGCCTCGGCACGATTCGCGATCTGTGTGTCTTGCACGGCCACACCTGTCAGATCCGCGACGGTGATCTGGCGTCCGTTACGCATCCGCGCTCCACGAGGACCTGGGGAATCGTAGGACAGCCCAGGGGATGGGGGCATTCTCCCTGGTCGCGTCACGCATCTGGTTCCGGCGATGATGGCGTAACGGCTTGCGGGCGCGGCGTTGAGTGCATGGGGAACCGGTCACCGCTTTCGGAATCGAGCCCCCCACCGCTCAAGCGATGGGCCACCCTACCAAGGGAGTCATTTCTGATTCAGGGGGTGGCCGCAGTTGGCGCAGAAACGGGCCATGGGGCGGTTGTGCTCCGTGCATTTGGGGCAACGGGGGGCGGGTTTGCGGGCGGCAGTGGTGAAGACGGCTAGCGTTACAACGAAGGCGCCCAGCAAGTAGTAGGCGCTCCGCGAAAAGGCCAACATGCTGTCTAGATCGTCGTGCATTAACTCACCCTTGGGTCGTTCTGGCAGCGTTTATCCTATCGTAGAGTGAGCGGGAGAAGCAAGTGGAACGTATCGGGGACCGCGGGAAGAGGGCACGGGGCTTCAGGACCAAGCCCTCCGCGGCAGAATCCCTTCATGGATTGCACATCTTTCGTGATCGACGGGCGCCCTACGATTCTCGTATCACCCGCGGGAAGCGGCCGTTACGCATCTGCGGTAACGATTCAAACCAGTAAGTGCGTGTAGTGAATGAATTATTCCGAGAATTGTCGGGCGCGCGGTACGCAGTTGGTGTTTATGTCCTTATGGGCCGGCGAATCAGGCTCGGGTCGGACCGAGCCACGCTGGGTCACAATCGCACGCGTACGTCGGCTGGATCCTCGACGGGAACCTGGTTGGTGTCAGCTGTGCGCAATTCTAGGAGATCGAGGATGGCAGCGTTCAAGAATCGGGGTAGCGCACAACAGGTGATTGCGCGCGCAAGTGTTGTGTTGTTGCTGCTGGGCATGTCCGTCTCGCCGGTATTCGGTGCAACGGCGGGTAAGCTCAGTTTTCAGGGGTTGATCAAGGACTCCTTGGGGGATCCGATCACGGGCACCGTTGATCTGACGTTTGGCTTGTACGATGCCGAGGTCGGCGGGAACTTGCTGGACATGAACGGTGACGGTCTCCCCGATCCGTTCGCGGACATCCAGACGGTTTTGGGTGTCGTCGCGACGAACGGCATCCTTTCGACCGAGTTCGGTCCGGTCTCACCCAAGGTCTCCGGACCCGCTTTTCCCGGCCTCCCGGACACCGACCTTTGGCTGGAGGTGACCGTCGACGGCGCGCCGCTATCACGGCTCAAGGTGCCCACCGCACCGGCCGTCGCGGAGCAGCTTAACGTGCCCGGCACCTCGTTTGAAGCTGTGGTCGTTGACAAGGATACGGGCAAGGTTGGTATTGGCGGCGCACCCGACGGCTCAGCCACCGCCACGCTGCAAGTCCTGGGTTCCGCACGTGCGCTCAGTGGCATCATCACGCCCTCGGTGTCCAGTCTTGGTAGCGGGAACTTCGATATCAAGATTGGTACGACGAAAGTCATCACCGTGGACACGGACGGACTCGTGGGCGTCGGAACCGAAACGCCGGAGGCGAAGTTTCACATCAAGGACACAATCGCCGAGATCAAGGTCGAGTCGTCCGACCCTTTGGGCAAGGCGGAAATCGTTCTGAAAGCCGGGCTAGCCCCGGAGAACTCCCAACTCTTGAGCGAGTTCAGAATCACAAAGGACGCCGGTGGGAAAACCACGTTGGACGCCGGCGACGACTTGGAACTCAAGACAGACTCCGTCGGTGAATTCACGTTCATCAAGGGTACGCAGGAGGTTGTGAAGTTCGATTCCGCCGGGAATGTCGGCGTCGGCGAGTCGAATCCGACTGCCAAGGTGCATGTCAAGACGTCGACAGCCATGGCGGACATTAAGATCGAGACTACGAATCCGACGGGTAAGGCTGAGTTGACACTGGAGTCCGGTCCGGTCGGGTCGGTGTCCAAGTTCAGCAAGGATCCCGTGACGGGTAAGACCACGGTGGATGTAGCCGACGGCGATCTCGAAATGAAGACGTCGCCGAGCGGAAAGCACTCATGGACCAAGGGCACGACAGAGGCTGGGGTCATCGACGGGGCCGGCAACTGGGGCATTGGCGAGTCGAATCCGACCGCCAAGCTGCACGTCAAGACGGCCACTCCGATAGCGGACATCAAGATCGAAAACGAGAGTCCGACGGGCAAGGCAGAGATTATCTTGGTGCCCGGCGGTGGGAGTTCTGGAAAGATTACCAAGGATGCCGTCCTTGGAAAGCTCATCGTGGACGCCGGCGACGACATCGAGTTCAAGGTAGGCGTAGGAAATACCCATATCTTCAAGGAAGACACCGCAGAGGTGGCCAAGATTGCGGGCGGCAAATTCGGTGTTGGCGTGGACCCGACGGCGGGCCCTGAGAAGTTTCAGGTCGCCGGCGACACCAAGGTGACCGGCAAGGTTGACGCGACCGAACTGGGTGCGACGAACAAGATTTCGGTCGGCTTGAGTGCTCTCAACGGCATCGCCGGGGTCGCGGCGCTCGAGATCACGGCTGACGGAATCAGCAAGACAGACGGCACGCCGTTGATCCTGGACGCTGATATTTCCTTCGAGCCGACCTCCGATTGCTGCAGCGCCCACGGCGGGACCGGCTGCGTCGACGCCATCTGCGCGGCGGATGTCTGTTCGGAGATCCCCGACTGCTGCACCGTTGCGTGGACCCAGTCCTGCGCGGACAACGCTGTGTTCTTCTGCCCCGGCATCTGTGGTCCTAAGGACTTGGATATTAGCGGCAAGGTCCAGGCGGGTGATGGGATCGTCATAAAGAGCGCGTCGCTCGGCGAAAGCCCTGGCGGTGCTGCCGCGGGCGTTGGAGTCAAGGAGGAGTTCGGCAGGCTGGCTGCAACGACTCAAGACACGAGCGGCGCCCAGGCCACGCGCTTGGAACTGGGCGGCGGCGGTGATGACGCGGATGTGAAGTTTAAGAGCGGCGCTGCGGGCGCCGAGTCAACCCAGATGACGATCAAGGGTGCAACCGGAAACGTCGGCATCGGTACGTCCGCGCCGGCTGACAAACTCGACGTCACAGGCGGCGGGGTTCGTATAAGCAGCTCCGCTGGTGTCGGTTCCAGCGTCGGGGTCAAGGAGGATTCCAGTAAGCTCACCGCGACGACTGAGGATACGAGCGGCGCCCAAGCCGCCCGCCTGGAAGTGGGCGGCGGCGCTGATGCTGCGGATGTGAGCTTTAAGAGCGGTGCTGCGGGCGCCGAGACACCCACGGTGACTATCAAGGGTGACGGAAAGGTCGGCATCGGGACTGCGGCGCCACTCGGTAAATTGCATGTCGCGGGTGGATCGTTGGTCATGGACAACAACCAGGCCATAAGAGTCAAGGATACAGGTGGGACTCCGAGAAATGTGCTGTTCATGAATGGGCCAACCGTAAAGGTCGTGAACGATACCACCGGCGATATTCAATTGCAGACGGCCGGGCTTGAGCGATTGACTGTTAAGACCGGCGGCAACGTCGGCATCGGCAATACGAATCCGGCCGAGGCACTGGACGTAGCCGGCAACATCAAAGCCACCGGGACGCTCAGGACCGGCAACTCCATCGTTATCGATGGCGTTACCGACACGATCACCGCGACCACCGGAACGATCGGCTTCGACAACGAGAACCTGACCACCTCGGGCATCATCGAATCCACCGTCGGCGGGTTTAAGTTCCCCGACGGATCCACGCAGATCACCGCCGGGGGAGGCGGCGGTCCGCCGACGGGTGCTGCGGGAGGCGTACTCTCGGGAACCTATCCCAACCCATTCATGGCAGCCAACGCGGTCGCGACTGGGAACATCATCGACTCCTCCATCACCACGGCGAAAATTGCCAACAACACCATCGGCGTGGCTGACATCGCCACCGGAGGCGTTGCAGGTTCCGAGATCCTTGATGGCTCTATCACGGCCGCTGATATCGCCACAGACGGCGTCGGCGCTGCGGAGATTGCGGCGGGCGCGGTCGGTTCCTCAGAGTTGGCCACCAGCTCCGTCACAAGCACGGACATTCTAGACGGTACCGTCACCGGGGCGGACATTTCGTCCAACACCATCACGGCCATAGACATAGCAACTGGGGGCGTTGGCAGTGCGGAAATCCTGGACAACTCGATCACCACCGCTGACATCGCTACCAATGGTGTCGGGGCATCCGAGATTGCGGCTAACGCTGTGGGAACTTCGGAGATTGCTACCAACGGTGTCGGGGCTGCGGAAATCGCGTCGGGTGCGGTCGGATCCTCTGAGCTGGCCACGGGGGCCGTCACGAGCACGGATATTCTTGACGGTACCGTTCAAGCTGTGGACATGCTCGACGAGGCCGGCGTCGCGTCCATTTCGACTACCGTTAACTACGCGCTAGCCGCGAATACAATACTCCGCACTCGAACTATTACCGTGCCGGCGACCGGCTACGTTCTTGCCATAGCCACGTGCGAGGCAAGAATGCTCTCGAGCGGCGAGATCCCCGTCCTAAATCAGGCCGACTTTGGCGTTTCCACGTCTTCTACCTCCTTACCAACGAGTCAGGCTGTTCGTATGAGGCATTATCTCCCAACAGGCGCTTCGGTCTATGCGCCGGTGACCGTTCAGAAGTTGTTCAGCGTGAGCGCCGGATCACGCACGTTCTATTTCCTGGGCAAAGAGATCAATGGGAACGTCACGGCAACCGACAACACACTGACGCTCTTGTACTTCAGGACAGCTTACGGGTCTGTATCACTGACCGGCGACTCGGACGAAACCGAGGAATCGGCCGATCTAGCACTGGACGACGGGATGCAAGATCACGAAGCCGTTTCGGATTCGTCCCCGCCAACTGCGGAAGACGTTGAACGCGACGTGACGCGGATGCGCGACGAAGTCGAAGATCAGATCGCCGAGCTCGAGGCGCTGCTTACGCGAATCGATCAGACTACCGAGGCACTGCAATGAAAGGTCTTGCCATGAATCAATCTACTCAGGGGATTGTCAATGGTCGCGGCTTGGTGTGTTGGGCTCTGGTCGTCGCGGTGACTTTGCTCGCCGGGCCGGTTCTGGCTGAGCCCGCCATCGTCGCGACGCTGGAGTGCGGCACCATCTCCAAGGGCGGCGGGATGACTTCAAACGGGTCCGTGGGCGTCATCGGCCAGGCGGTGGCCGGCAAGATGACCAGCGCGACCCACACCATCGACGTCGGCATTGTGCCGTGCCTCGGCC
>JAJDDU010000456.1 GCA_029260155.1 Phycisphaerae bacterium
TCCACCCGAAACGACAGCGCATTGCGCCGCCCACGGATCAACTCTCTCTCGTCCTTCCCAACAGGCCCGACGACAAAAGAGCCACAAATCGCGCGCAACAGCGTGATCCACAGCTCTCTCTCTACTCGTCCGCCGGACTCCCTACCTCGAAATAGTACCAGAACCGCTGTCGCCACGTCAACACTGAAGTTCTGCATTTCGCGACCGAGCGGTGGCCAGCGTCCGATACGACCTCGAAACGTCCCCCGCGACATGACTCAAGAACTGTAAAGGACTATGTGATAATCCGTTAGGAGTATCCGGCGTCGCGGACGGCTGCGGCTAAAACTCGACCCGGAAAACGGGTTTGAGCACAAACGCCATCACGAACGAAATCGCGATCAGCCACACCAACCACAAGTTCGCCCCGCAAAACCACGAGTCCCGATCCGGATACGAAATGGCAATTCTAGAGAGCGCCGAGCTCGTCGGTATCGGTGCCTCCGCCGGGTGAATCAGCGTGCTCCAGAAGCTGCCGCGCGATCGGTTGAGGCTGACCCGCTCAAAGCCCCCGCCCACCGTAATCGACTTTCCGATGACTTCTTCACCCACGCGAATCCGAAGCCGATGGTGCCCGGGCGACGTCCCACTGATGCGCCAGACCATGCGTGCTTCCGAGGGAATTCGTACCGGACCCGCTTCAACGACGATCGACCGATCCGAATCCAACGACGTCGCATCGAGCGGCGCGTCTTCCTCGGCAAACTCGACGCTCAGCACCGCGTTTTCGCCGGGCAAAAGTGGACGCCACTGATACCGCAGCCCCAACTGGGCCATCGCCAACACGAAGGGCACGATCATCATCACCAGCGGAAGCAACGCGTGCCGTAGCATCACCGTCGCACACAAACAGACGCGCCAGAGTGACCCGGCGATCACCCCCAAGTCGTCGCGAAACAGCTTGATCGCCAGGATCGATGCCTTGATGCGGTCCTTGGTACGCTTGATCGCGGACTGATTCGACGCGTACTTGTAGACCAGCAGCCCGCAGGCTGAGGCGATCACTGAAAACAGCGTCAACGACAACCAACCCGGCCCACGCGCGAACGGCTCGAAGCACACGTCGAACAGCAGGGTCATCAACCGATTAACAATAGCCATGCGTAATATCCCGCCACGGTTCGTTCTCGCGTCGAGTATCGACCAATCCGCCCGGCACGACAACAGCTTACTCGTCGCCCGACCTTCTGAGCTCATGTAAGCGACGCCGTGAAGCCGCGGTGCGACGGATGAACTCGCCATTGACCTTGGTAGGGGTTTTCGGTTACGCGAGGGTTATGGGTCTTCGACGGGCGACGACACGCTGGCACGATCCGCGGGTCCGTAGCGAGGCGCAACTTGTCATGGCCGTGCTCGGTGCGTTCTAGGGATTCGGCATTACGCGAGTTCGAGAGTGAGCGTGGGAAGCAAGCAATTCCAACGAGGATGCGCCATCTGGCGTAGCGAATCATCGGTCGAAGTGGCCGGTCTGCTTGCCTTGCTCGTCGTCAGTGCCGCGCTTATGGCATTGGCGGCCGATTCGCGCGGACACCCGCGGCTGGGGGTGTTTTGACTCCTGCCGCTGTTGCGTGCCGTCCAGCGATTCCGACCAGCACTGGCGTTTCTCTTTGGTGCGGTGTGGGGCGCGTCGCTCTACGCATTCTGTGCTGCGCTCGCCGGCGGTGCGATCCTGCGACGATGGCACACAGGAAAACGCCATCGGAACGGGCGAGAGCAATCCCATACCGTGGTTGACTAGTTACACCGATGTCGCCGGTGCTGAGGTTATCACTGATGTCGTTTTCGATGCGGGAACCGACGCGGTCAACAAGTACAATACTGTGGACCCTCTGATCGGCCCTGCGGGCACTAGCTTCTTCGTAAGTGCGTTCCATCAGGAAGTCGGGGCGGAATTCGCCGCGGCCATGGACCAGCGCGTTCCGGTCCTGGGTCGCAACTGGATCGCTGTGGGTTCAGTGTCGAGCCCGCCTCCCGCAATGTCGCTTCTCGAGACGCTTGGTGACCCCGTGGGAAGTTCGTCGGGTAACTGGATCGTTCGGGCGAACGCCATCGCCACGGGAACGACGTGCGGCGCGAACGGCTGTGGGGTCGGCGAAGAATGCGATCCCGGCGGCATCCTCGGCGTGCCGCCCGATGACGCGGCGTGCCCCGGAAGAGGCGGCCTTTCTTTCTTCGAGCGAGTCCGACGGGTCCGCCATAGTGTCAGCTCGAGAGACGGTGATTCGTATGCGTGATGATTCCCGCGCGTGCGCCGAGCGGCTCGCGAAATCCTCCGAATCGATCGCTTTGCGCGTCGCGGTCAATCACATTCTGTTTTTTTTTGATTTTTTTTTGCGCGCGAAACGGCGGCTTGGGCAACACGCATGACGCGATGAAGAGTCGGTGAACAAAACGCGTGCTACCATCACTGCGAGCGACGCTTGTTGTGGCGCGGCGACACGATGCGTTCAAGAATACTCCGTGTCGCAATCATCTCACTCGTAACACGACATGCGATGCGACGTCCGAGCGACACACCGCGACGTTCAGCCGGCTGGACCCGCACGGGGACGGCGCGCTGCACGCACGGCGATTCGAGAAGCAAGAAACGTGCGTTATTCGCGAAAGAACGGCGGTTTTCGCGCGTGCACACTCGCGTATCACGCGCCGACAACGAAGCGTGTACCGAGCGCGGCAACACACGGTTCGGCGTACGAGCGATTTCCTTTCGTGTCGCCGCGCGCGAGCCGCTGCCCCACAACTCGAGTGCCACACTGTGGCACTGTTCCGGTGACGGCGGCATTTCGCGCTCGCCGATTTTTGCGAAACGCGCGCGACGCGATGCGCGAACCGCCAATTCGGAGCGCGAACGGAAAGTTGAGACGGGCGACGGAACGGCGGATTGGACGAAAAATATCTTTACACGCCTTGCGCGATCGTTAACATTCCCAAGCAGAAAGGAGGTGATAACACATGGCGAAGAAACGCAAAGCTAAGAAGGCTGCAAAGAAGACGGCCAAGAAGGCTGCCAAGAAAACAGCCAAGAAGGCCACGAAGAAAACAGCCAAGAAGGCTGTGAAGAAAACAGCCAAGAAGGCCGCGAAGAAAACAGCCAAGAAGGCTGCAAAGAAGACGGTCAAGAAGGCCGCAAAGAAAACTGCCAAGAAGGCCAAGAAGAAAGCTGCCAAGAAACGGAAGAAACGTTAGGTTTCTCAGCCGTTGCAATTGCAGCAGCGTGATCGACGACTCGACCCTCGCCACGGCGGCCGACCGTTGCATCGCGCAGATGATTCGTCTTGCAGAAAAGACGAACGACTCCGGATGGAAGATGCCCGTCGCCACGGGGGCATCTTCCATCCGTTTTTCATGCGCTGCTCTGCGACGGTCACTCGGGTTTGCAATGCCTGCAGGCGCGGCGTTCCGCGCGCCGGGCTTCCAGAGCCGAATCGAACCACACTTCGTTGTCGCCGGTGATTTGCTTGGCGAATCGGCAGCCACGATTGTGAAAAACGTCCGAGTGCTTGCTGCCCACGAATCGTGCTGTGTCGGGCTGTTCAGAGGTGCTGGTCGGAAGGGAACCGTTGCGAGCGCGAATCACCGCCATCGGCGGCGTGCCTGCATCCTGCCACGCGCCGCCGATGAGGTTGGCCGCGAACAGTGCCCCTGCCCGAAGACGCTCCGTGCACGCCTCGCCGCAGCGTTCGCGCATCGACTCGTAGTACGCTTCCTGGCTCCGCATGAACCCGTGGCGGTCATCGATTCGTAGGGCGATGATACACTCACGATCGGCAGCCATGATCCGGTCGAGAACTCCCAACGACTCCGCAATCACGGAAAACGCAGCCGACCGCGGATCAGCGATCGGCGCGTAGTCGCCGTTGGCCAGGGTGATGTCTCTGCGGAAGCTCCCAGCCCATCGGCCGACCAAGCCACGACCGTAGCGCTCGCGAGCGGTAAAAGACACCGAGTCCGGATGCGGGCCACGGTAATCGCCCAGCCGGGCATTCGGTGTTCGGTTCGCAGTGCCGTCGGTCGATACCCGCAGTGGGTTCACCGCATCGGCTGCGAAATGCGTCAGATAGCCAGACCAGGCCAGCACCTCCGCTTCTCCCGATGACCGGAACGCGCGCACGAGTTCGCGATGACACTCGTCGATCGCCCACGGCAGCGTACCCCCGAGTCGCCGTCCATGTTCGCGGTAGAGTTTTCCTGCCGAGGTCGCGTCGCGGGGAAACGCGCGGCACGCAGCCTGACGCGCCTCCGGCGATGTGTCCGCGGCGGTGAGGTCCGCTTGAACATCGTGCCAGCGACCGCGCGACCTGAGCTTCGGATCACTGGGCCAGGACAACGCCGGCTCGGCCACGTGCGACTCAAACGCCTCGATGTGATCGCGATAGAGCGGGGCGAGGTCAGCGGGAAGAACATCGATCAGCTTCTGCGCGATGATGTTGTGGGCGGGCAGCCGATCCGCAGCCGGCGCGGCCGGCGTCTGCATCAAGGAGACGAGACCGAACAA
Source organism: Phycisphaerae bacterium (assembly GCA_029260155.1). Lineage (GTDB taxonomy): Bacteria > Planctomycetota > Phycisphaerae > UBA1845 > UBA1845 > OFTM285. The sequence continues at coordinate 4,535 of JAJDDU010000456.1, forward strand.
CAGCAAACGGCTCGACCGTTGTTTCACGAACCGGCGCCGTCCGAATCGACGCTGGGCCGATGCGATGCCTCCCGGACGATGGCAGCGCGAAGCTTGTCCTCCAAGGCAGGATCGCGTCCAAGGTCAATCCAGAAAGTCTGGTCGTCCGTGACAACTTGACCCGTGCGCACCGCCGGCATGGTCGCGCTGAGAAAATGGGCAGCGGCGGCCGTGTTGTTGATCTGTCGTTCCGGCGTCGACAACCGTTCCTTCCGAACGGTCACAACGATGCGGCAGCCCGGACCATTCTCTGTCCGGTCGATCTCGATTACTGCTCGGCGGCGAATCGAGGCGATGGATGATTCCAACACGTCGTCCGACTTGGCCAAATCGCCCCGCCAAAACTCGAAGAAGTTGCGACTGACCTCCGCGTACGTGCTGATGTGCCCCGAACGCCGATCTGTCTCGTCCAAGCGGAAGTGATGCCGCCGCAAGACGTTCATTGCAGCTTCCCACACCGAAGCGTACTCGGCCCCGCAAAACGATGCCTCGGGAACGAGCCTCGGGGAAAACGTCGGCGACGCCTGATGGCAGCCGACGATTAGGACGATGATACATGTGCTCGACCGAATTAGCTGCATGGTACTGTTGGGATGATAAGGGTCTGCGGCGGCTGGTCAAGGCTGCGTCGCGCAGGCGGCTGCGGCGTTTCACCTCAGCCTGTTTGACATCGATAGATTGCACCGAGCGAACAGTGTGGCTAAGATCGCGATTGGATTCTGCAGTTGTTCAGCGCGAATCCCGGCTGACTGAAACGAATAGGACCATTGGTGCAACTCCGATACGCGGTTATCCTGGGGGCCGTTCTTTCCGCACGTGCATATGATGCACGGTCCAATCAAGTCCCAGCGACGCCGACGCCGGCGGAAAAGGCGCACTCCCAGGTGGAGTTGACGCCGGAGCACGCCCAAGAAATCGACGATCATCGACAAATCATCACCGATACCGGCTCACAACCCGAAAGCCGCCGTCGCATGGCGGAACGTATGCTCGCGCTCGACAATCCCGCACGGATCGATCTCGCGGTCGAGTTGCTCTCGTCGGCCGACGCGGCCGTCGCAGTCTGCGAGGCGATCACATCGGTTGGCACAAAGCGACCGCAGCTTCTTGACGCGCGTCTCGTCGAGCCTCTTGTAGCGCTGTTGGGGCACGAGGATGCGGCACTGTCGCACAAGGCGGCCGCCGCATTGTCGGCGTTTCCAGACGACGCGGTAGCCGGTCGCCTGGGCGACCTAGCGTCGGACGGTGACCGTCCGCTGCGACAGCGATTGGCGGCAATCAGCGCGCTGGCGCTGAGCACTGATCGCCGGGACATCGTTGCTGAGTTGATCGGGTTGACCGCCTCGTCCGATCCCGCGGTGGTCGCGCGCGCGGTGGATGCATTGCGCCCGGCCTCGCGCCTCGACTATGCTGACGACTTGGTTGCGTGGAGGAAATGGTGGACCGAGAAACAGAAACTCGATGACGCGGAATGGCTGCGCTATCGGCTCGACTTGGCTGTCCAGCACAATCAATCCCTGCTGCGTGAGGTCGCGCGATTGCGCGCCGACGCCGAATCGCGAAGCCAATACGCGGCAAGACGCACGTGCGAATTGCTGCGTACCAACCTCCAACTGACGCAGGCGAATCAACGGGACGCGAAGCTCGAAGAGTTGCTGACTCATACGAAGACAGAGGACCGCCTGTGCGCGCTGTCGCTCGTTGGTGAGCGCATCAGAGAGGGCGAAAAAACAAGCGATGCCATTCGCGATGCCGTCAAGGGGTGTTTTGGTGATGCGTTGCCGGAGGTTCGGACCGATGCTCTGCAAGTCATCGAGAACCTGAAGGATCCGCAAGATGCGCCTGAGGTTCTCATGCTGCTGACAACGGAAAACGTACTGTCCGTGCGCGAGACCATTCTGCGTGTGTTGGGACGACTGAAAAACCCCGTCGCCATCACGGCGTTGGTGTCGGAGTTGAGCTCGCCGACCGCGCCGGTTGGGTGTGTACGCGAAGCGGCAATCGCAGTGGGCGCATTGTGCGATCAAGCGGCGGTAGCACCGGCCGTGATCGACCAAGCGATCACCCCGCTCCGCGACCGCCTGGCGGCCGCTGCGCCGACCGATCTTCGCTTGAAAGAAGCCCTTCTGGGCGCTATGGCTCGAATTGGTGATCCCGCGTTCGCGGCGGACTTCGCCGAGTATTTGTCGGCCGAGTCGCCGGAGTTGGTGGTTGCGTCGATTCGCGGCGTCGAAGTGGTTGGCGACACCGACCAAATCGACCGTCTGCTGGGGCATCTGGGCCATTCCGACGCGCGTGTGCGACGCCGTGCGGTGGCTGCGGTTGGATCGCTCGGCACTGCCCCCGAGCACCTGGCGGCGTTGTTCGGCCGGTGGGATCCCAACGTTGAACCCAACGAGGGTGTACGCAATGTCGCGTGGGACGCTTTTCGGGCCGTACTCACCAAGAACCCGACTTCGCACACGCAGTGGGTCGACCGCTTGGGGCCGTTCCCCGATCTCCAAATCACGTTGCTCAGCGACTGGGTCGACGCCCGCACCGGCAACAACGGCAGTACACCGGAGGTGGACGCCGCGCGTGATAAACTCGCACATCTTCTCCTGAAGCACGGCAAGTTCGTCGATGCCATGACGCAATTCCAGAAACTGCGCAAGGCGTATGCAGCGAGAAATGACCCGCGCGCCGCGGATGTCGGTATCGACTGGGTGAACGCACACCTTCGCAGCGGACGCCACGAAAGCATCGGGGAGACTCTCAACGAGGTCTGCAACGGCGACGCAGCACAGAAGACAGCGGTTGCCGACACGCTCATCAGCTACCTGGAAGATGCGTTGCAACAGCAGGGTCGCGCGACGTTGTCCCCGTTGCTTGATCAACTCCAGGCAATCCCAATCGATACGTTGGGTCCGGACTGGCCTACCCGCTTGGCCGAGGTCCGCACGCTCGCGGCGACTCCATCTGAGGGTGACGCCGAGCCGTCCCCCGAGTAGCACTCCGCAAGCGGATCCTTAAAAGTGCATGATAAGTCCGCCTTTGCGAGCCACGTGTTCGGCTGCGCCGGTTGGTCCACGTGGACCGCCCCGATAATCGCTTCTTAGTCCCTCGTTCACAATCGATTAACCAGCCCCCGGCGCGCGACGATAGTCGGGACTGAACGTCGCATGAATCATCCCGCGGGGGAGCGTGGTGTTTGTGACAACGTGAGCGTGATCGAACCGCCTGGGGGCTACTGAATGAACGGGCAGAAGGCGCGAATCCTCATTGTCGACCCGGATCTTCGCCACCGCAGGGATCTTTCGGACGTGTTGGGCAGGTCACACACTTGCTCCACGTGCGACGGGGCGGCGCAAGCACATTTGCGACTCCGCCGCGAGCGGTTTGACGTGGTCGTTTCCGATGCCGACGCAGGCGTCATGGAGGGTACCGCGCTCGTGGAGTTCGTATCGTCTTTGCAAGCCGGTCCCAGGGTCATTCTCCTTTCCAAAGACCCCGACGTTGCGTGGGTCCGATACGCCTTCAAACGGGGCGTGTTTGATGTCGTTCCGGGACGGTCCAATACGGATGAGATTCGGCGATCGGTAGAGCATGCCGTCGGGCACCGCGATATGGAAGCGCCTGCGGACAAAGAGGTAGCGTGTCACGATGTGGCACCGCTTGATGCCGTACGTGCACTGGAGCAGCTTCGCATGGACTGTCGGCGCCGGGACGAGCCCATGAGCGTGCTCGTTGTCGACATCGACGGGTTCAGCCGCATCAACAAGTCGACCTCACGTGACACCGGAGACGAGCTTCTTCGCTGGTTCTCCACCATGCTCCGGCGCACGGCGCGCGACGGCGATGTCATCGCATGCCGCGGGGCGGATCGTTTCGTTCTCGCGCTGCGCGATGCGGGTGAAAACGAGGCGATGGCGTTGATTAACCAGATTCGAAGGGAGGTCGCCGAGGGGGCGCCGGCGGGTCTCAAGCCGCGGTTTCGCGCTGGAGTGGCTGTTTCGCAGGCGAGTTTCACCGAATCGGCGGATGATCTTCTTGAGCGGGCAAGCATTGCGGCAGAACGGGCCAAGACCCTGGGCGGCAACCAGACGGTATGCTGGTCACGCTGCTCCGTGGTGGAGACGTCGCGCAGACGGTTGGAACGGGCGTCCGTCGACCAGGTATCGCAGTGGATCGGTCGCTCGCGACAGCAAATCAGGCAGGGCTATCTGGAGTCAACACAGGCACTGGTCGCGGCCGTCGAAGCGCGCGAGCCGCTCACGCGCGAGCACTCCCGTGTGGTGAGTTTGTATTGCGAAGAGATCGCCCGTCGGATGGATCTGCCCGCGAAGCAGGTCGACATCCTCAAGACTGCGGCACTGCTGCATGACGTCGGAAAAATCGGCGTGCCGGACGCTATCCTACAAAAACCCGCGCCCTTGACCGCCGAAGAATTCGAAGTCATCAAGCAACATCCGCAGATCGCCGTCGACATCCTCAGCCACGCAAGCTTCTTGCACAACGAACTGCCCCTAATCCTCCACCACCACGAGCGATTCGACGGACGCGGTTACCCCGCCGGTCTGAGTGGCGAGCAAATACCGCTTGGCGCGCGTATCTTGAACGTCGCCGATTCTCTGGATGCGATGCTGTCGGCTCGAACCTATAAGAAAGCGTTCGACACCGAGCACGTTCGGGCGGAACTCAAACGCTGTTCGGGCGCACAGTTCGATGAGGAGATCGCGGACGTCGCACTTGAGTGGCTCGAGGAAGCTTCCCACACCGCCGCACCACGATTGGCGTGAACGATCAGGCGGACGGGCGATCTGCATCCGCCGCGAGCAGACGCCATCGGGCCAGCAACACAGCCGAGGTTCCGAGCGCAACGTAGGTGATGGGCAGAACTCTCAAGAACCCGCTTAGCGGAACGGATGGTAGATGCCCTGGGGCGGGATCGAGTGACATCATCCAGGCAAAGCCGTACGCGCTGACGCATACGATCGGCACTGCACTCCACGACCACAGCGATGAACGCACCGGAAACATCGCCTGAGCTCGGCCTGCCGCAACATAGAAACCCACCCAAACCGCGAAGCACACTTGCCCATGGTGGATAGCGCGATCCGGAGCGCCCGAGGCGAGCACGCGTGTCAGTACGAGCGCAGCCACAACGACGACGAAGATGTGCTTGAGGCGCACGCTCCGATCTTCGCTCTGCCCGCTGCTACCAGCGCCGGGTACGAGGTGGCTCACAATGGGCAGGGCGGGGGCTGCCATTCGCGACAGCAAACAGCCCAACGTCGGAGTGCGGCCTGTGCCACTTCCGCGATCGCCAGCGAGCAATTGTTCGTGGGGGGCGATCCATCGAACGATGATCGCAGCCACGAGCAAGGCAGTTGCCATGGTCACGGACCAGAACAGGCCTTCAGCGATGAGTTTGGCACACAGTGTTCCGCAGCCTCCCTGCTCAAGGAGCAGATAGGTCATGGTGTCGCCGCGAACGGAAACCAACGCAAGCGCGATTCCGACGGCAAACGCCCCGACGTCGGGATATCGTCGCCCCGCCACGACCGTCGCGACGGCGGAAGTGATCGCAGCGAGCGCCAGCACCTCGATCATCATGGCCGTTGGATTTCCGTGAGTGAGCAAACTCACTGGTCCCTTGGGATCCCAGGCCTGCATGGCCGTCCAGCCCACGGTGAGAAACACCGCCGCCGCCAGACCCCAGGCCATGTGCAGCATGAACCGGTCCTGGAGTGTGTGGCGTCGTTCTGTCATGAGTGCTTCTGCGGTCGACATCGAATGGGGTCCATTACAGCAATTCGAATCGCTTAAGGGTCTCTTCGAGGATGCGGTGCTCCTGCGGACCCATCGAACACAGCGGCAAGCGGTATTCGTCGCACAACAACCCCTTGATTGCCATGGCAGCCTTGAGGGGCAACGGATTGGGACCGAGCATGCCGATGGCCTCGGCGAGGCCGCAAGCCTTGTGGTGACACGCCCGGGCACGCTCGAAGTCGCCGGCTGCGGCGGCGTCGACGAGCTGTTTCATCCACTCAGGCGTGAGGTTGGAGATGACGCTGATGACGCCTACCGCGCCAAGTGCCATCATGGGAAGCGTGAACGTATCATCGCCGCAGAGCACGTCGATGCCGATGGGTCCGGCCAACTCTGCCACGCGATCGATCCCGCCACTGGCGTCCTTGATCGCGACGATGTTCGCGTGTTCACCGTGCAGACGACGCACTGTTTCGTTGGCCAGATCGACGGCGCATCGCGAAGGAACATTGTAGAGCACGATGGGGAAGTTTACTGCCGCTGCCACCTGGCAGAAGTGCTGAAACATCCCATCTTGCGTCGGGCGGTTGTAGTATGGCGTCACAACGAGGGCGCCGTCGACACCGAGTTTTTCGGCGTGTTGGGTCAGACGAACAGCCTCTGCCGTGTTGTTGGACCCCGTCCCGGCGAGCACTTTGCATCGCCCGGCGACCCGGCGGACAACGGTCTCGATGACCAGATCATGCTCGTCGTGGGACAGCGTGGCAGACTCGCCGGTGCTTCCGCAGGGGACGACACCGTCAATGCCTGCTTCGATCTGGCGTTCGACGAGCGCGTCCAGCGTCTGCCAGTCGATTGCCTGATCGCGAATCGGCGTGACCAGCGCGGTGTACGTTCCGCGAAAAGACGGACCCGTGCGTGCGGCTGCGGTCATGGCCTGGATCCTCCGGGAGCGAGGCGCAGGTCCAACGCCAGGTTTAGCGTGCGCGGCGTCCGCAGGATGACCTGGGCGATTCCCTCGTGGAACTGCTGGAGTGCGAGCAGGTGCGTCTGGTAGGACGCGACCAGCTCCGGATCGATATCCTGGTTCTCGATGTACTGTTTCTTGAAGGCCCGTATCTTGAAGGCGTAGTTGTTCTTGGTCTCGATCTTGTCCACAAAATCGGTGAATCGCTTGGTCCGTGTGATCGGCTTTATCGCCGCGAGATTGAGGCCCGACCGCAGTTGCTGCGAAGAGACTGACATGGGTTTCTGCCGAGTGCCTCGCTGTCTCATCGCGACAATGCCGTCGGGAAGGTTGTCTACGGTTAGAGTCATGCGGCAGTAGTCAGCGCAGGCGAAGTCCTCGCGAAACGCCGCCTTGCGCTTTCCCGTGTGAAACGGCATCGGGAAGTCTTGAAGGTTGAGACTCTTGGCATTCGGGTCGTTTCCAATGACCTCCGCGCTGCCGTGCGTGGTCGACGCGGTGCCAGCCGCCCAATCCATCTGTACTCGCACGTCGATCGGTTCAAGGTGCCACGCATCGAAGATCAGCTTAGCGGCGATGGCGTTGGAGGACGCGGCGGGGAAGAGACCGTCCTTGTCGGTAAGCTCAGCCCCTTTCCCTTGCTCGTGCAACGCGGCTGTCGGTCCGTACCAGTCCAATACGGTGACGCCGCGCTCGCCGGCAGTCTTCGAAATCGCCTCCGCGATCTTCATCACAGTGACGTCGTACTCACCCGCCGCCAGGATGTTCTTCTTGGCGATCGTCGGGCAAGGCGGGGTCAGCACGAACACCTTGGCACCCAGCTTCTTGCAACGATCGATCAAGGTGCCGTAGTGACCAGCGACTTGGGCGACACGCTCATCGCGATGCTTCTTCATGCCGCCGTCGCCGAGCCCCCAGCAAAGGACGATGATCGTGGGTTTCAGTGGGGCCAAACGCTCATCGAACTGTTCGTTGGCAAGTTCGATCTTGTCATGGTTCCGGCTGCCGACGTGCCAGAAACGCGCCTTGGATTCGGGATACTTCACGCGAATAAAGCTCTCCACCATATGTCCGAATTTCGCGGGCTCGACCATCTTGTCGCCGTAGAACACGACGCGATCGCTATCGCCGATCCCGATCGGCGCACCCATCGCAGGCCCCGATGCCGCAAGGCAAAACAGAAGACCCACACCGCTTGCGAACACTCTCATACCAATACCTCCGATGGAGCGTGTCGCTCCAGTAGCTGTTTCATGGACCGAACAGCCTCGCGGATGCCTACAAACATCGCCCGCGAGACAATCGAATGCCCGATGTTGAATTCGCTGAAACCGTGAACAGCCGCCACAAGGGCGACGTTTCGGTAGGTCAATCCATGCCCGCCATGCACTTCCAGCCCCGCGTCTCGCCCGATTTGAACGCCGCGCGTCAGAATTGCCAAGGCGTCTTCGATCTGGGCAGCTGTCTCCGCGTGCGCGTAGCCGCCCGTCCACAACTCGATGGCATCGAATCCGACCGCGGCAGAAGCGTCGATCTGCTCTGCGAGCGGCTCGATGAACGCGCTAACGATCACGCCGGCGTCGTGCAGCCGCGACACCACCTCCTTGATTCGATCGCGGTGGCCGCAAACGTCGAGCCCGCCCTCGGTGGTGAGTTCTTCACGACGTTCGGGCACTAGGCTTGCTTGCGTGGGCGCCAATTCGCACGCGATGTCCACGATCTCCGACGCGATGGCCATCTCCATATTGAGCTTGACCGCCACGGTCTGCCGAAGCAGCCTCGCGTCGCGGTCGATGATGTGGCGACGGTCCTCACGGAGGTGAAACGTGATACCGTCCGCCCCACCGAGCTCGGCCTCGACGGCGGCCCAGACGGGATCGGGCTCGTCCGTGGCGCGGGCTTGGCGTACGGTGGCTACGTGATCTATGTTGACGCCCAGAAGCGACACGGGCGGACTCCTGTTCCAGTCGAATACAATGCGCACGGCATTATAGACACCCGAACAGGAGTGTAAACGCAAGCGACCGCCGCCACATTAGGCGTCGGGTTCGATCGAGGTGGTGAGTTCGTACGTGGCGAACTGCTCGCAGTAGAGCTCCGCCCGCTCGCGGTGTGTGACCAGGAGCAGGGCGACGCCGGCGTCATGGGCTTCGAGCATGCGTTCGATGGCCTCTTCGATCGTCAATGGCGTCAGCTCAACCACCTTCTCCACCACGAACAGCATGTCATTCACGTCGTCGTTGTGCAGGAGCACTTTGTAAGGTGGGAGCATCCTCGATACCGGCTTGGCCGTGGGGCGCGCGACGGCAGTGTCGCTGCCGGATCCCTGGTTTGTGACGTGCAGACCGAGCATCGTGCGTACCTCAATCAACCAGCATAACGCACCCACCTCGCCGGCGCCAAGATAATTCCGCAGGGCACGCGACAGAACGCTAGGGCTTGGTCCTGCTGATCGTCACAGCCGTGCGCGCGGTGTGCTCCAAGCCGGTCAGCCAATCCCGAAACGTGACGTGAACGTCGATTTCCTGCCCGGGTCTGAGTTTGGCATCGGGGGCGAATGGAACGACGATTTTGTAGTAGTCAGTCCAGAACCGACCATACCACAACTTGCGAATCTGCTTCGGATCGTTGTCCACCCGAACGCCGAGCAGCTTGGGCTGACCGAGATTGGCATTGTCCAGCAGTTTGACCCTGATGCCGCCGCCTCGTTTGAGCGCCTCGCCGTCTCGGTCGACGGGTCGAAAGTAGACAGCCACGGCGTCGTCCCCCGGAGCGCCGTCGGTGTCGGCCCCACTGGTGATGTCGAGAATCTCAATCCCGCGAACGTCAAAGACCGGCGCGGGTGACGCAAGGCCCTCGCTGCGGAGATTCTGCAGTTGCGACTCGAACGCGGCGATCCTCGCATCTCGGCCGGCGAGTTGCTCTTCGAGTTGAATCCTCTCCACCTTGAGCGCGTTGATCTGTTTGGTGAGATCGCGAAACCTCTCGCCCTCCGTCGGACCGCAACCGACGACTACCGCAAGCGCGACTGTCGATCCGAGCACGCCGGAGCAGACAAGCAGTGGTCGAAGAGGCTTCATCACTGACCGCTATAACGTGCGAAGCGGGCCGACGCAAGCGTTGGGCATTAGCGTTCAGCCATCGCCCCCTGCTACGGACCAGGCGATACCGGTGACGGGGCAATCAACCCCTCGAAAGGCGACGACGCTGTGGCGTAGCGTTTCTTGGGGATCCTCCCCGAAAGATAGGCGAGGCGACCGGCGCGGAGCGCATGATTCATGGCGGCGGCCATGCCGATAGGATTGTCTGCCCCTGCGATCCCCGTGTTGAGCAGCACTCCGTCCGATCCGAGTTCCATCGCCACGGCCACATCCGACGCAGTGCCGACGCCCGCGTCGACGATCACCGGGTAATCGGGATCGCCCTCCTTGAGATACTCGATGCACAAGCGAATCGCGTTTTGATTCAGGATGCCCATGCCACTGCCGATCGGGGCGCCGGCTGGCATGACACTCACAGCCCCCGCGTCCTTGAGGCGCTTGGCTAGAATGGGATCATCGTTGGTGTAGACAAGCACCTCGAAGCCGAGCTTCACGAGCTGCTCGGTGGCGTCGACCGTGCCGAGTGGGTCGGGCAGCAGCGTTTTCGTATCGGCCAATACCTCGAGTTTGACCCAGTTAGCGCCGCCGTTGCCCATGCCTTCGAGAAGCTCGCGACTTAGTCGGGCGGATCGCACCGCGTCCGCGACAGTGAAGCAGCCGGCCGTGTTGGGCAGGATGGTGTACCGATCGGTATCGAGATGGTCGATGATGTTGCCCTGTTTGGGCTGGCCTTCGGGGCCGAGCACATCGCGTCGGACGGCCACCGTAACCACTTCGCAGCCGGAGGCATCGAGCGCTGCCGCCATCTGATCGAAATCGGCGTATTTCCCCGTACCGACGAAAAGCCGCGAGTTGAATTCAAACGATCCGACCCTGTAAGTATCCGCGGACATCAGCCGCCTCCCACGAATGTCACGATTTCAACCGCGTCGCCTTCGTGCAACGAGGTCTGATCGAACTCAGCCCGCGCCACCAGCTCCCGGTTGACCTCGACGGCCACTCGGATGGGCGGCACGTCGTAACGACGCAACAGATCGCCCACGGTTCGGAGACTGTCGTGCTGTTCAGATTTTCCGTTAATCTCAAGTCGCATGGCCGGGATTCCCCTTGCAGCGAGATTATAGCGCCGACGCTCGTTTGCGGCAATTCTGCGGAGATCTTTTCGGATCGAATGATGAGCACGTAGACCATAGCAGCCGCGACAATGGCCAGCGCGATTCCGACCTTGCATTGCAGACGCTGGGCGTTGAACGCCGGATCCCGAGTATCTTCCTTACGATAGGACCACAGCACCATCCCCGCGATGCACATCGTCCCCGGCGAACCAAGCCACAAAACGAACCAAACCAGAAGATCCGTGAACGCAGGCCGGTACAAGACCATCGTCATCGCCGCAACGACGCAAGTCATACCCATCCACACGCTAGCAAGCGCAGCCAAGACACGTCTCCCGAGAAGGCGGACCTCAGCCCCGCGCCGACTCGATATAGCAGACCAGTTTGTAGACCAGTCGCGCGGCGAGAAACTCGGTCACCGCCTGTCCGGGGATGGGCATCACCTCGACAACATCGGCCCCGACGACATTCCTTTCCGCCGCCGCAAGACGCAACAGTGCGGTCACCTGATACCAATCAAGACCGCCCGGTTCCGGCGTGCCCGTGCCGGGAGCGCAGGAGGGGTCGAAGCCGTCGATATCGATGGTGACGTAGACATTGTCGGTCAGCGCATCGAGGGCGCGATCAAGCCACTCATCGGTTTCAAAGCAGTCGCGGGCGGTCACGGGCGTGATTTTGGCCCGCTTCATGAAACGGTGCTCTTCGACGGAGTACGCGCGAATGCCGACCGGGACCACCGAAGCGCCGAGATCGAGACAACGGCGCATGACCGAGGCGTGTGAGTACGGCGTCTGCTCGAAACTGCTGCGCAAGTCGGCGTGGGCGTCGATCTGCAAGATCGAGAGTTTCTTATGCTTGGTCATGGCTGCGCGAGCCAAGCCGCTGGTGATGCTGTGGTCCCCACCCAAGCCAATCAGCATCTTGCCGTCGCGAACGATGCGCTTAGCACATTTGAAGATGTCCTCGTGCATCGCTTGCGGGCCGGCCATATTGGGCATGAGGGCGTCCAATGTGGCGATGCCGCAGTCATAGAACTCCCCCAGCAACTCTTCGTCGAACGTCTCGACGTGGTGTGAGGCTTCGATGATGGCACGCGGGCCATTGCGCGTGCCGACCTGATAACTCGCAGCGCTGTCGTACGGTACGGGCAGAATCGCGTAGCGAGCGTTCCCGTAGTCGCTGAACTCGGGCTCCAGCTCGAGGAAAGTGTTGGGGATTCTCTCAACAGCCAAGGAACGAACCCTTTCGCCGCGTTAAATCTTGTAGATCCCCTCGTAGCACTTCTTGAAGACGGGATTGTCGCGGGCCACTTCGATGAGTGTCTCGACCATCGCATCGACGCGCGAGAGAAGCCGTCTCCCCGTCCGCGCCTCATTGCGAATCATGACGTACTGCGCTATCAGAGGAAAAGTCAGCGACGCACACGAGTAGACGACGACGTTGTTCTTGTGCGCATCTTTGACCTTGCCCCAGCTGCGTGCTTCAGACGGCGTCGCGCCGGACAGCCCGCCCCAGTGCGGAGAGTCGGTCGTCAGTTGCAGGAAGTAGTCGTGACCACCCTTGGATTCGTCGTTGAGAATCTGATGCAATGTCGGCTGCGTCTGAAGATAGAAGTTCTTCGGTGACCCGCCGCCGATCTCGACCACGCCGTTCGTATCCGCATCGCGCACGATGGCGGCTGTTTCGATCACGTCGAGAAGCGGGTTCAGATTGATCGGCCTGTCAAATAGGTGCGGAACGATGAGGCCCATGCCGATCGACGAGTCGCCAGGCGATGACGTGTAAATCGGCACGTCGTGCTTGGCGGCCGTCGCCACGAACGACTTCTCCGGGTGCGGCGCGGTCTTGAGAATGCCCTCCCCGAGCGCCTTGTGCAGTGTCGCGGTGGAAAACGGCTTCGAGGAATCGAACTCCCGCAGAGCGTCCAGAATGACCTTGTCGGTCGCCATCAGAGTTTCGTCATCGGCGATAAAGACGTCATAAATCCGCGCGACGCCGATGTCGGCCAGCTTATTGTCGTCGACGTCCGGTGAGCCCTGGACCATCGGCATGTCGTACGGGCGATGCAGATCGTGGTACAGGTTGGCGCCCGTCGAGATGATGAAGTCCACGAAGCCACGCTCGATAAGATCGATGAACACTCCGCTCATGCCGATCGGGGTCATCGCCCCTGCGATGGTCAAGCCGATCGTGGCGTTCTCAGAGATCATGTGGCTGTACAGTTGGGCGCCTTCGGCGAGACGGCGCCCGTTGAACCCGCTGCCCGCGAACACGCTGTCGATCATGTCGGCAACGTTTTCGTTGCGGCTGAGTTGAAGCGGCTCGATGGATCGCCCGCGGAGCCATTCGTTTGCGTTAGGACAGTCTTTGTCGTGTTGCATCGTAAGCGTGCTAGAAACAGAAGACGGCTGCCGAGACCACCGTGGTCCACAGACCGTTCTTGTCACCCTCAGCTGTCTGGACCATCGCCCGAGTGTCCACAATGAGACGCTTGGCCTTATAAATCTCGCGACGCTCGTCGTAAGCCGTCTCCGGGTCGAGGTCGATGCCGTGCGTCGTGGCCAGCATGGTGGCAGCCATGTCCTCAACGAAGTCGCTGCAACGCTTGTGCGTCATCCCGAACCCGTGGTGCTCTGAGATATAGCCGTAGTCTTCGCTGTTCGCGGGCACCGCCAGCCCGACGCCCGCACCGGCCAAGCGGTTGGGTTCGTCGGTGCGACATTCGGCAATAACGCAGGGGACGATCGCGCCGACGGCCATCTTTTTCAGCCCAACGCTCCGTGTGACGATCTTGCAATGAGGCGGGAAGATGCTGCTGACACGGACCAGATTGAACTGCGCAATCCCCGCCTGACGCAGCGCCTCTTCAAAGGACTGCAGGCTTCGGCGGTGCTTGCCCACGCCCTTGGTGAAAAACATATACTGGGGGACCATTTGCTGTGTCTTCGCGGGCAATGGCAAGTCTCCTGAGGGGTCACCGCAGTTTCGATCGGCGGGAGAAAACCCGGTCAATCGCCCGAGATGAGCTCCTGCGTTTTCGCGTGGGCTTTATCGTACGTCGCGCCGAACGCGAGGAGTGCTCGTTCCGCGACGCTCCCCTCTTCCCGCAGCATAGCCAACAGGAGGTGCTCGGTGCATACTTCTTTCGATTCCAGTTCCTGAGCCATGCGCACCGCGGTGGCAACAGTGCTCTTGAGGTGCGGTGAGCCCGGCAGTTTGCCGAACACCCATGTGTCCTCCATGCTCTTGCGAACCAGTCGATCGATCTCGGCCTTCAGCCGATACTCATCCACGCCGAATGACGACAGGACCTTTGCCCCAACGCCCGATCCCTCTCGCATGATGGCCACCAGAACGTGCTCAGTGCCGAGGTACTCCTGGTCCGCCTCCCGCGCAATTTTCCGCGCGTGTTCCACGACTGTCGACACCCGCTTACTAAACTTCTCGTACATGCGCTTGGCCCAATCGTCATCTAAGCCTACGACCGCACGTAATCATACAGCAGGCTCAACAACGCCACAAGAATCGAAAACACGAGTGTTAACTTGAGAATAAGCAACCGATGGGTCACTTCCCGATCACGCCACTCGCCCAAACGCCTGTCGATCTCGTCCAGCTTCTGATCGATGCGTTGCTCGATTTCGTCCAGTTTCTCGCGAACGTAATCGTCGGCCACGCCCCTAAGCCGGCGCGCCACTCCGCCGACCAACCCCGTCTGCTCGATGTCGGATTTGATCGACTGGGCTTCGTCCTCGGGTAGATAGCGGTAGTCGTGCGAGTCGGCTATGTTCGACGACGACACCAATTTCGCCACCAGTGAGCCCATCGCGCTTCGACGGAAACGCCGAAGCTTCGCGCCCACCCCCCCCGTCTTCCGCAAGCGACGCTCAAGTGCCGAACGCGATTCGCCGCTGACGGGTTCAACGCCCGAGAGCCCCGCCAGCACGCCAAGCCCCCGATCCGACAGCCCCTCGTGATGAGCCGGATGCTGCTGAGAAATCAACTGCGCGAGATGTTCCTTGTTCGCAGACCGTCGCACCGGAAGGCGAAGCCAGCGAACGACATCGAGCATCGCCTCCCGATCCATCGACAGAAGCAACTCCTGACGCCGGCGGACCATCGCCAACGCCTCTTCGTGCGGCGTGTCCCCTGATAGGCTCAGTCCGAGCGTACAACCGTAGCGCACCAACTCGTCTTTCGGTAACTTGAAGAGCGACGGCGCGCTCGCGACCTCAGGACGATCCATGAGCGGCCCCAACCCCGTCACCGTGGTGCATCAGCAGCAGATACACCAGTACCGCCGCCAAGACCCCGATCTGAAGAAAATCGAAAAAAAAACGCCGAAAGCGGCTCCGAACCAGCAACGACATCAGATATCTGCGAGCCAACGCTTCGCTACGCCCGGGGCGATCCAACGCAACACGCCAATAGAATACAAACGAGATCAGGCGAATCGTCGCGTACGTACCCACCACGATCGCCAAGCACCACCGGTAGACGTCAAAAAGTGAAGCAGCGACCACGACCGTGATTCCCGAACGCGCGACGTTCTAACTCTGCACCGCGCCCCAACGTGACCCGCAAGAGGCCCTACCGCAAGCGACGCCGCAGCAGCCCAAGTGAGAGCATGATGCTCACGAACGCCACTGGCAACCCCGCCCCACAGGTCGGCGGAATCGTCACCGGCGAGGTCGTCGTAGTGCCATCGTCAGTGCCGTCCGTCCCAAGAGTACCGTCATCGGCGATGCCACCGGTCCCCGTTACTGGAGGGTTCGGATCCGGCTCCACGGTGATGAATCGCGTCGCCATTTGAGAGACCACTTGCCCCGACGGCGTTGTCGACCGCACGTCCACGGAGATGGGCAGCGTCCGCGCGACACTCGAAAAGTTCGTGTACGTGTGTGGCACGGAAATCGTCTCAGCGGAATCGCCGTCGCCAAGATCCCACGTGATGCTGTTGATGTCGCCCGCCGACGAACCGCTGATGTTCAGCTCGACGGAAAACGGCGATGCTCCCCGATTAACATCAGCATTCGAATCTCCGGGCAGCCCGACGACGATGCGAACCTCGCCCACAACGCCGATATCGGTGCTCGATTCGCCCGTCACGTGTACCGCGACTGTGCGGATCCCGGTGTTACCAAACTCATCCGTGACCGTGAACGTAGGGAAGAACGTGCGTTCCTGCGACCCCGTCACTACGAAACGATGCGTTGTCGTCGCCCTATCCGACGACTCCCCGTCGCCGAAGTCCCACTCCATCGACACAATCGTGCTGTCGCTGAGCGCATTGCCCTGGAACCGAACTTCAAGGGGCGAGACGCCCGACAGCGGGCTTACGTTGATGGCCGCACGCGGCCTGGTCGCCGATACCGGGGTCGTCCCCCCACCCGCGTCGCCGCCCGGAAGAATCCCGATTCCAGCAACGTTTCCGAGCGTGTCGATGGTCACACCGAAGCCGTACCGCCCGATGGCGTTGACGGGAAACAGTGCATAGTGGCGTGTCCCCGAAGTGCCAGGCAGCGTGAAGGCCGTCTCCTGACTCGAACTACCATGGACCACGACAATCCCAGCCGAAACCTCCTGACCAAGAGGATAGATGATCCCGTCATCCGGAAG
>JAJDDU010000457.1 GCA_029260155.1 Phycisphaerae bacterium
ACTTGAACACCATTCTGGTGGTAGTCCAAACCTACGAAAATCGGTAAACTCTCCATGTCTGTTGCTCCTCTTAGATGGGAAAATGAACCTACCCGTCTATTATGCGCAGGAGCAACAGACTTTCATCCCCATCTCCGGACAGACGCCTGATGTGTTTCCAGTCAGATCGTAGCCACATTCTTTGCAAGCTCCTGGAGGACGCGAACGCATGCGGCGCCAGCGCGTGACACCCAATCCCATGCAGGTGCCGACACTTGCATAGAAGACCGTTCCGAGCACGACGAAAGGCGTCATTCCCGCGTCACGAGGGAAGGACATCGCTTCGAGAAACGACGGGATCACTCCCAAATCAATTAGCATCGTGACGGGAAAATCGATGGCCAGGAAGAGCATGGAATTGTCAACGTCCCGCATCGCAAGTATCACGATACACGCGGAGGCGATGAGGTGGATTACTGCGAAAATAACTCCATACTTGAACGCGGTACGCACGAAGGAACCCTCCAACTGTGGCCTCACAACCGCAGGCTACTTTCCGCGACATACTTGCGTCAAGCGTATGTGGTCCTCAAGGAGGACTCGCTCCGGATTGTTCTGCGCACGGGGGTGGAAGCATGCGCTTGGTCTTTGCGCTCGCCGGGCACAAGGCCCGACGCTACATCGGTTTTTTTCAAAGAAGAAACCTGTTTTGAGAAATGTGAATTGGTGGTGCGGTGCGTATTGGTTGAGGGAACGGAACGCTCCCCTGCGGGTCGCCGCTAAACGGGTCTTGTTGCGGGAGACGGAATCGGCGTCCGGCGGGATACTGATGGGCGTTCTTTCTCTGGCACTAACACCTACATGCGCTCTGACCCCATATTAGGCTTGGAAGTTGGCGAGTATTATGATGATGGCGGCGATGAGCATTCCGAGGAGGACGTACTGCCATGCGATGGCGACCAAGCCTAGGGAGACGGCGCCGCCGGATACACGGATGTGCTCCTTGCGAATCCATGATGTGACTCCGAGGATCATGGCGATGAGACCCAAGCCCGTGCTGGATGCTTGGACTGCGTCGAGGGGCATGGCGGAACTTGCCGGCGGTGGGGGTGTTTCTTTGAGGAACTTGTCGGCGATTAGTTTCTTGCCGGCGTCTTTGGCCAACTCCATTAGGGTCGGGTCGGGCGTTACGGGAGTGCCAATCGCTTCGCGGAGATTGTCTTGGAAAATGGCGACGGCTATGGCGATGAACCCTACGGCCAAGCCTGCGATTCCGATGTGTTTCATGTTCTTCATGGTGCTGCAGTCCCAACGAAGGTTTGGGTGTACTCGCGTCTCTCACTTTTGATCTATATCGTCCAATGGCGGCCGCGAGTGGCGGAAGGGTGGCAGGAATGGGGCTCGGTGGCCACTTGGGGTGGTTGGCGCGCAACCTGTGATGGTCGGCCTTCCAGCGAGATTCCTCGCTACGCTCGGAATGACGCCTGGTGGGGATCGCCGGCCGGAGCGAGTCCGCGACGGCGATTGAGACCCGTCCCACTAACAACTAAATGCGCTCTGACCCCAATTGTTCACGCTAACTGCGATCTGCCCCAATTGCTCACGTTGCTGCTGCTGTTTTCAGGGCGCTTTTTAGGGCGTCGACCTTGTCGGTGCGTTCCCAGGTGAAGGCGTCGCCTTCGCGGCCGAAGTGGCCGTGGCGGGCGGTCTGGTGGAATATCGGTCGGCGCAAGTCGAGTTGGTCGATGATGGCACGCGGGGTCAACGGGAAGACTTCGCGGATGGCCCTGCTCAGCTCAGCTTCGTCGACCTTGGCTGTTCCCTCGGTAGTCAGGAAAACGCTGGTGGGTTCGGCCACGCCGATCGCGTAGGAAAGCTGGACCTCGCAGACGTCGGCGAGCTCGGCGGCGACGACGTTCTTTGCGATGTAGCGAGCCATGTACGCGGCGGAGCGGTCGACCTTGGTCGGGTCTTTACCGGAGAAGGCGCCGCCGCCGTGTCTGCCTCGACCGCCGTAGGTGTCGACGATGATCTTGCGGCCGGTGAGCCCGACGTCGCCGGCGGGGCCGCCGATTTCGAAGCGGCCTGTCGGGTTAACGTGGATGGTTATTTCGCCGTTCCACCATTCGCCGAGGATGGGCTTGCAGATGTGCTCGGTCACTTGGCGTTTGAGTTCGTCTTGCCGGTCGTTCCAGGAGCTATCGTGCTGGGTCGAAAGGACGACTGTGTCGACGTTGGTCGGCGATAGGCCGTCGTAAGCGACGGTCACCTGCGATTTGGCGTCGGGTCGAAGGCCCTCGATGGTTCCTGCGCGGCGGATGGCTGCGTGCTGCTCGACGAGTCGATGGGCCAGGTGAATGGGGAGCGGCATGAGCGCGGGGGTCTCGTTACAGGCGAAGCCGAACATCATTCCCTGGTCGCCTGCGCCGTCGCGGTCAACGCCCATGGCGATGTCGGATGATTGCTTTTTGATGGAGGTCAGGACGGAGCAGGATTCGTAGTCGAAGGCCATATCGCCGGAGGTGTATCCGATTTCCTTGATGGTCTCGCGTACGACGTCGGAGATTTCGACGTAGGCTTTGGTCGTTACCTCGCCTGCGACGACGGCCATTCCGGTTGAGACCATGGTCTCACAGGCGACGCGCGACTGCGGGTCCTGGGCCAACATTGCATCCAGGACGGCATCGGAGATCTGGTCGGCGACCTTGTCCGGATGCCCCATGGATACCGATTCCGACGTAAACAGACACGCGCTCTTGCCATTCGACGATGTCACAGCGTTTCCTTCCAAACGAATTACCCAATTCAACACCCGATGAGGCGGGTCATCATAATCGCAAGAACAAAAGGGCACAACTCTCGCGTGTTTGGGTGTCGGGCCGTTGCGAGCCGTTTGAATCCTGCTGTTTGCTCATCGTCATGCTTGGGGGTCCGCCTTGGGGCCGTTTCGGCGGTGGGGGATCACGACGATGGCCCTGGTTGGCCTGGTAGGGCAGAATTTCTGGCAGACGCCGCACCCGATGCAGCCATCGTCGATCACGTGCGGCGGGCCGTCGTCGGGCAAGTTCAATGCCCGGCTGCCCATTGGGCAACGGTCGACGCAGATTGAGCAATCGTCATCCTGAGCGCGGACGCAATCGGCTGCGGCCACTCGGGCTAGGCCCATGCGGATGTCTTCTGGGGCATCGACGAGGCGAAGTGCTCCGGTGGGGCAGGCGTTCATGCATTCGAGCCCGTCGCACACGACGCAGGCGGTGACATTGGGATCGATGATCGGTGTCTTGTCGGTGGCTTCGTTGCCGCTGTCCCAGGGGAGGATTGCGTCGACGGGGCATGAGTCGACGCAGGCTCCGCATCGGGCGCAGAGGTCGAGGAAGTCTTGTTCGGGAAGTGCGCCGGGGGGGCGGAGGATCGTGCTGCCGGCGGGAAAGGGGAATCGCTTTTCCAGAAAATCGCCGACTGGGCGGATGAGACGCGCGAGGCTGCGGTGGAAGAACTCGCGTCGACCTTGGTTTCCTCCGGATTCGGTGGACACGGGGAACTCCTGCTGTGCGTTTGCCGGCAGCCAACCCGTCGCTTGCGCTCTGGGCTCTGAATGGAGCGGATTGTAGCACAGGCGATGAGCAATTGCCCGTGGGTGTTCTGGGGCTTAGAATGTCGCATTGGATACTTGACCGTCCCCTGGAGCGACCGTGGCCAAATCGGAAGCCAACCCCCGTGCCGAATCCGCCCGGCAGACGCTTCGCGACTTTCTGAAACGACGCGGCATCAAGTTTACGGCGCCTCGGCGGCGGATTCTTGAGGCTGTGCTGGAGATGGAAGATCACTTCGAGGCTGAGCAGTTGCTGTTCGAACTGCGTCAGCGCGGCGAGCGGGTTGCGAAGGCGACGATCTACCGCACTCTGCCGCTGCTGGTGGATTGCGGGATATTGAAGCAGGTTCGCTTCGAGGTGAAGCAGGCGCATTATGAGCTTTGCTTCGGTGAGAACCCGCACGACCACATGGTGTGCAGCCGTTGCGGGCGGATCATCGAGTTTGGCGCGAACGAGGTCATTGAACTGCGCGCGCGGCTGGCGAAGAAGCACGATTTCCACGCGGTGGCCCACCGTTTTCAAGTGCTGGGTCTTTGTCACGGATGTGCCAATCAGTGCCCGGCGGCGGCGAGCATCGAGCCGGCGGATCGGCGTGACGCGTGAGTTCGACTGGGGATGCGCCTCGGTCCTTGCGACCTTTTTGCTTTCGGTGTGGGTACGATCTGACGGGACTGACGCTGCCACGACCTTGTCCGGAGTGCGGGTTCACTTACGACCCGGTGCGGGATGCGGAGGCGGCGCGGGCGTGGTTTGCTTCGGCGCGGTCGCTGTGGTGGTTTGTGCGTCCGTCGCGAAATCCCGACGGGCTGTTTCATGTCTTGCACGATGCGGGGTCCGTTCGCGTTGCGCGGCGGCGGCGATTTCGGTGGCTACTGCTGCCGGCGATTTTGACGTTTGTTACCCTGCTGACCGGGACGATGTTCGTTGTCGAGTACGACGAGAAGATCTCGTACTATGAGAAGGGAGATCCGACGCGCACCCCCGTGAGCAATCGATGGTATCACGAATCGGATCGCGTGTTCTATTATGAACTCAAGCTGTTTCGGGAAGGGCTGTTTTTCAAGAAGCCTCCCTCCTGGGTACGCGTGACGGAGGTCGTGAATAGACGTGTCGTGTTCGTCTTTCCGGACGAGTTGGATCCCCTGCCGTTCTTCCTGAACGGCGCTCCATGTTTCGTCTTGCTGCTGGGGTATCTGCCGGCGATGTTCGTCATTCGGCGCCGATCTGGCAGCCGCCATCTTTCCGTGGATCGGCCGGAATTCACCTTGAGCGCATCAAGCGCAGCCGCGCTGACGGCGCCGGTGTTTGGCGCGGCCCTTTGGCTGTTCTACGCGGTGGTGGTGGCGTTTGGAATCGCGACAGCGTGCCTGTGGGCTGACCGAACGTTTGAGCCTGCCGCCTATCTTGTGCTCGGCACCGGGGGGTGTTGGGCGATGGCCGGAATCGTCGGGTTCCCGCTTCTTGTTTCGATGGACCGGGCACGGGTTGTTTTTCCGAATCGCTTGTGGGCGAACGTCGTCTTGATTTTGGCGGCGGTGGGCGTGCCGGTGGCGGTGTTCTGCTGTGTCACGGCGTTTCTGTGACGGATTAGCAGAGCGCGGCGTAGCAGGCGAAGGCTAGGAATGCGATACGGGCCTTTCTGCGGAAGAAATTGTATATCCAAAGACGTTTCACGGCTTCCTTCTCCTTGATTCCACCGGCTGGAAACCGGTGCCACACCCGATGGGTTGCATTCGGCGAGCCTTGTTGGCACGGGACAGCGCTTCCAGGTGGGTACTGCGGCGAGCTGAGTGATGGGCGTCGGGGGCGGGGTGTTTTATGGGCCGATCGCGCGTGGGGGGATGTGCCGGTCGTGACGGCGTGTTGCGTGGCGGCGACGGAGCGCTCCCCTGCGGGTCGCCGCTAAACAGCGGCGCTCGTTTGGGTTGCGTTCGTCCGAGAAAGTGGCACGATGGGGCTGATGTCGAAGGACCACACTCAAACCAAGCGTCAGGCTGCGCCGGGGCTGTTGGCCAAGCCGTTGGACTCGCTCGTCTTTCTGCTGCCGCTGATCGCCTTCTACGAGGTGTGCTCTGTGCTGATGGACACTTCGGTGCTGGCTGCCGGTTACGAACGTGTGGTGGCGTTTCAGTTGTTGCAGATTTTCTTTGAGCTGTTCGGGGTGACGGGGATCCTGATGCCGGGGCTGGCGGTAATTGCGATACTAGTGGCGACGCATGTGGTTTCGCGGCGCGCTTGGCGTTTCGACAAGCGGGCGGTCGCGTTCATGTACGTTGAGTCGGCGCTGTGGGCGTTGCCGTTGTTGTTTCTCGTTCGGTTCACGCAGATGAGTGCGACGCATTGGCCCATGGAATCGTTCCTGGGGAACGCGGCGTTGTGCGTGGGCGCGGGGATCTACGAAGAGCTGATATTCCGTTTGGTTTTGATCTCACTCATTGCCGTCGTGGGGGCGGATTTGCTGCGTTTCTCGCACAGCTCCACGCTGGTCGCGGCGGTTTTGATCTCCGCGGGGCTGTTCGCGCTGCATCATCATCCGCCGTTGGGCAGCGAGCCGTTTGACGCATTCCGATGCACGTTTCGGGCGCTTGCGGGGGTGTACTTGGGGACGATTTTCGTTTTTCGCGGTTACGGTCCGGCGGCTGGGGCGCACATCGGGTACAACCTGTTGGTCATCACGCTGGCTGGGTGGAATTGACAAGGCTACGGATGCAGCAGCCGCCCTTCCATGCCGCCGGTCACGGGCAAGATCGCGCCGGTCATGTGGCCTGCACATCGCTCTGACGACAGGAACACGATTGCGTTTGCGATGTCTTGCGGCGTGGCGATTCTTCGGAGGGCGGCGGTGGACGTGGCGCGTTGGACTTTTGCAGCGTCGCTCATCAGTGATTGGGCCATCGGTGTATCGGTCCAGCCGGGGCACACACAGTTTACTCTTCCTTTTGGGGCGAGCCGGACGATTTCGTTTTTGAGGCTCAACGTCAGTCCGTGGATCATCGCGGCTTTGGATGCTGCGTAGTCGGCGTGGTCAGCTTCGCCGAATACTCCGGCTGTCGACCCAACCAGGACGATCGAAGCGGCTTCGCGCGGCTGGAAACGTAGGTGTCGCAGGAATCCGCGACAGGTGAAGAACGCGCTGGTGAGGTTGGCGTTGATCGTCTCAAGCCACTGCGACAGCGTCATGTCGACGACGGGTACGTCGTCGGCGCAGGCCACGCCGGCGTTGACGACGACGGCATCGATACGGGGCACCGCGGCGAGAATCTCGTCGAACATGGCGTCTGCGGATCGCTCGTCGCGCAGATCGGCTTGCACCGATAGCTCCGGTTGCAGCGATTCCACCGTGTCGGGCCGACGGTGGTAATGCAGCAGCGTGAGCGCCCCCTCGGCCTTGAAACTCTGGGCGGTGGCCTGTCCGATGCCACCGGACGCACCGGTAATCAACACGTACTTTCCTGAAAGGTCGAGGTTCATTCCGGGAGTCTATCTCAGAGCGGATTGAGATCAACACGCTAAGCCTGTACATTGCCGCTCGGTTTTTGTCGGGGAATTCAATACATGGGCGCAATTACGATCCGCAACGTCCGCAAGCAGTTCGACACGCAAGTCGTGCTGCGCGACATCTCGCTCGACCTGCATGGCCAGGAGATTGTGGGGCTGGTGGGGTCGAACGGCTCGGGCAAGACGACGCTGCTGCGACTGCTGGCGGGTACGCTGGAACTGGACCAGGGTGAGATCTTTCGTACCAGGGACGTCGAGATCGGGTATCTCCCGCAGGTTCCGCAAGTCGATCTCAGTCGTACGCTGCATGAGGAAGTCGGCAGCGCGTTTGACGAGCTGCTGGTCTTGGAGAAGAAAATCCACGACCTGTCGGATCAGCTTGCCGCCGACCACGAGGGGCCAGAGGCGGGCGAATGGATGAAGAAGATCGATCGTCTCACCACGCAGTTCGAGACTGCGGGGGGGTACACGTTTGCCCAACGGCTTGACGAGATCATCGCGGGGCTTGGGTTTTCTAAGGCAGATCACGCGCTGCCCATGTCCGCCCTGTCCGGCGGGCAGAAGTGCAGGGCAGCGCTTGCGAAGCTGCTTCTTAAGCAGAGCACGTTTCTACTGCTGGACGAGCCGACCAATCACTTGGATATAGGGGCGGTGCGCTGGTTGGAGGGTTTTCTCGCGAAGCACCAGGGCGGCGCGGTCATTGTCTCGCACGACCGTTATCTGCTCGATCGCGTGGTCGATCGCATTGTTGAGCTTGATCGCTCGAGCGTGACCGGGTACCCGGGCGGATACACGAATTACGTTGAGACCAAGGAACTGCGGCGTCTGACGCAGGAGCGTCAGTACACCAAAGACAAAGAGTTTATCGAAAGCGAGCGGGCGTTCATCGCCAAGCACCTGGCGGGTCAGCGCACGAAGGAAGCGCAAGGCCGACGCACGCGTCTTGATCGGCGCATTGCGAACGGCGAGTTCGTGCTTGAGAGACCGACGGCTGCGCGGCGATCGGCACAGTTCAAGTTCAGCAAAGTGCAGACGGAGGATTCGACCGCATTGCGCGTGGACGGGCTTGCGAAGTCGTACGGTGAGAACAAGCTGTTCGCCGATGTGTCGTTCCAGGTGTTCGCCAAGGAGCGTTTCGCCATCACCGGTCCCAACGGTACGGGTAAATCGACGCTGCTGAAGATCATTTTGGGGGAAGTCGAGGCTGACAACGGCCGAATCGAGTTTGGGCGCAAGGCCATTCCGGGTTACTACGCGCAAGACACCGTCGATCTGAATATTGAGCACACGGTTCTTGAGGAGATGCGTGTCGCGTACCCGG
This sequence comes from Phycisphaerae bacterium, assembly GCA_029260155.1. GTDB lineage: Bacteria > Planctomycetota > Phycisphaerae > UBA1845 > UBA1845 > OFTM285. The sequence continues at coordinate 8,392 of JAJDDU010000457.1, forward strand.
AGCTTACGGAGCACGAAGCTCGGTCGCTGGTGGCGCGTTTCAACTTCACAGGCGACGACGTGTTCAAACGCATCGGGTTGTTGTCGGGCGGTGAGCAGTCGCGTCTTCGCCTGCTCAAGCTGATCCTGAGCGCGCCGAACGTACTGGTGCTCGACGAACCGACGAACCATCTCGACATCGCATCGTGCGAGGCGCTCGAGGAATCTCTGTCGCAGTATCCGGGTACGATCCTTGTGGTCAGTCACGACCGGTATTTTCTGGATCGGGTGGCTGATCGACTTCTCGTCGTTGAGCGAAACGGGCACGCTGTTTATGGCGGGAACTACTCGTACTACGTCGGGGAAACTGAGTCGGCGAAAGCGGAGGTTCGACCAGTTGTTGTGAAGACCGTGGTGACGAAGCCACCGAAAGCCAAGCGTCCGACGGCCCCACCGGGCAGCTCTAAGTTTGACAGGGTGGCAGTCGAGGACATTGAGTCCTACATCATCGAGCGGGAAGACTGCATTGCGCGGTTGCAAGAGCGTTTCGGGGATTCGCGGATTTGCCGCGACCCGGTAGCGCTCTCTGAATTGCGGGCGGAGATCGAGGGGATCAGAGCCGAAATCGCTGTGGCGGAACACTGCTGGAACGAGCGGGCAGGTCACTGACGACGCGGAGCGATCCTCTGCGGTTCGCCGCTAAACGGTCAACGGAAGCCGGAACCGGGGTCGTTCGAGTTCCCCACTTCTATAGATTTGGGCCACCCGCGCACGCGGTTGTAGTCATCAATTGATACAATTCGAGGGGATTTGGCTGAATTGACGGTTGCGGTCAAAGGAGATGGTCCAGTATGGTGCATTTGGGCCGTTGAGCGTCGAGCGATCGTTCGGGCCATGGTCGGATAGGCGAGCCGCCGGAGACGACCACACATGAGTCACTGTTCGCATTTGGTGCTCGCGCTGGGTGTGCTGTCGAGCACGTCCCTGGGCGAAGCGGTCATTACCTACGAGTCGTACGACGATTCGACACCCGACGATCCGAGCATCGATCTCTGCGTCGGGTGTTCCGCCACGATCGAGGTCTGGTTTACGCCCTCCGTTAGCACAGAGATGAGGTTCGGCGGAGCCGCATTCGAATACGAGGGCGAAGCTGACGACGGCATTGTGACGAACGGTGGGATTGTCCTCAGCGACCATCAATGGGGCGATCCATTTGTCTGCTGCCTCTGGTTCACCGTCGATCCGCTGCCCGATCCTCAGACGATTGCGGCCTGTTGTGGCGAACCCGCGCCGCTGGAGGGGCTGCTTCTCAGCACGATGACCGTCCAAGGGACGGAAGTGGGGGTTTGGCCTGAGGCGACGAATCCCCTTTTCGTTGTCGACGCGAATGCTCAGCCCATTCCGCTGGTCTCGGGTAGTGGCCTCTTCGTCGTGGGCGTCGGTGACGCATGCGACAGCCCCACATCGGAGGATGACTGCAACGAAAACGGATTCCTCGATATGTGCGACCTCGCCGACGGCAGCAGCGACGACTGCAACGACAACGAGCGTCCGGATGAATGCGAAGTGGCGGACGGAACGAGCGCGGACTGCAACGCGAATGAGACTCCTGACGAGTGCGACCTCGCCTCCGGCGCGTCGACCGACGACAACATGGACGGAGTGCTGGATGAGCGTCCGGCCGTGTTTGCGTTTCAGGCACTTTTGGAATGTGAGAGCGGTCCCGGCGGCGGTGTAGCCCAAGTTGAACAGTTCTGACCGTATTTGGATTTCTTTGCGGTTCGAATCGCATCTTGTGAGGTGTGCGTGGGGTGTTGGCGCGCCGGAGGCTGTGTAGTCACGACCTGCCCCGTTGCTTTCGCGTGTTTTCAAGGCA